>JAFACJ010000167.1 GCA_023425615.1 Actinomycetes bacterium | reverse complement strand
GCCGGTCGGAGACGACGAACACCCCCGCCCCCTGCCGCGCCCGTACCAGCCCGGCCCCCGCCAGGACGCGCAGCGCCTCGCGCACCGTCGAGCGGCCCACGCCCAGCTCGCCGGCCAGGGTGGTCTCACCGGGGAGCCGGGTGCCGACGGGCCAGTGGCCCTCGGTGATCTGCGCGCGCAGCCGGTCGGCTGCCTGCTCGACCAGCGGGCTGGGCCGTAGGGCGCCTAGCGGCATCGGCGTCGCCTTTCAGGTTGTCTGAGGAGCTGAGGTGTGGTTAGTGTACTCGTCATGTCGTCGCGCAGCCTTCTTCTCGGCCGCCGCGGCGGGGCCTGACCGGACCGGCACCCCGCCGCGGGGTTCCGTGCTGCCGGTCGCCCCCGTCCGACGGAGAAGAGAGAAGGACACCGATGACCACCGCCTTCCCGGGGCTGCGCACACCCAGCGGCCCCGTACCGGCAGACGCCCCCGCCTGGAACCGGCAGCGCCGCAGCGCCATGCCCCACCACCGGTACCGGCCCGCGCACGAGCGGGTCGAGGTCCCCTCGGCCGACCGCGCCTGGCCCCTGCGCCGGATCGAGCGCGCCCCGCTGTGGGTGCCGGTCGACCTGCGGGACGGCAACCAGGCGCTGGCCGAGCCGATGGACACCCCGCGCAAGCGCCGCATGTTCGACCTGCTGGTCGCCATGGGCTTCAAGGAGATCGAGGTCGGCTACCCCTCCTCCGGGCAGACCGACTTCGCCTTCGTCCGCCATCTGGCCGAGTCGGGCGCCGTCCCCGACGACGTGACGGTCGTCGTCTTCACACCCGCGCGCCGCGAGCTGATCGACCGCACCTTCGCGTCCATCGAGGGACTGCCCCGCACCGTCGTGCACCTGTACACCGCGACCGCCCCCGTCTGGAGGGACGTCGTCCTGGGCCGCGACCGCGACCAGGTGCACGCCCTCATCCGCGACGCGGCCGAGCACGTGGCGCGGCTGGCCGACGCCCGGCACGGCGTCCGCCTCCAGTTCTCGCCCGAGGTCTTCAACCTCACCGAGCCCGACTTCGTCCTGGAGGTGTGCAACGGGCTGACCGGGCTGTGGGACGCCTCCCCCGACCGGCCGGTGATCCACAACCTGCCCGCGACGGTGGAGATCGCCACCCCGAACGTGTACGCCGACCAGATCGAGTACATGCACCGCCATCTGGAGCGCCGCGAGGCGGTCATCCTGTCGGTGCACCCGCACAACGACAGGGGGACGGGCGTCGCCTGCGCGGAGCTGGCGCTGCTGGCCGGGGCGCAGCGGGTGGAGGGCTGCCTGTTCGGCAACGGAGAGCGCACCGGCAACGTCGACCTCGTCACCCTGGCCCTCAACCTGCACGCCCAGGGCGTCGACCCGATGATCGACTTCTCCGACATCGACGCGATCAGGGAGGTCGTCGAACACTGCAACCGCCTGCCGGTGCACCCCCGCCACCCCTACGGCGGCGACCTGGTCTACACCGCGTTCTCCGGCACCCACCAGGACGCGATCAGCAAGGGCATGGCGCACCACGAGCGGTACGCCGCCGCGCGGGGCGTCGCACCGCGCGAGGCGTCGTGGGCGGTGCCCTACCTGCCCATCGACCCTGCCGACGTGGGGCGCACCTATGAGGCGATCATCCGCGTCAACAGCCAGTCGGGCAAGGGCGGCATGGCCTACCTGCTGCGGGAGCACCACGGGGTGGACCTGCCGCGGGAGATGCGTCATGACTTCTCGCGCATCGTCCAGGAGGCGACGGACGGCAGCGGCCGCGAGGCGACGCCGCGCGACCTGTGGGAGCTGTTCCGGCACGCCTACCTGGTACCGGGGGAGGAGGGCGCGATGCGCCTGCTGTCCTGGTCCGCCGAGCCCGACGCCTCGGGCGGGCACCGCTTCACCGGGCGCCTGTCCGCCGCCGGGCACGAGTACGTCTGCCATGGCGCCGGCGACGGCGCGCTGACCGCGCTGGCCGACGCCCTGTCCACCGCCGAGACGGCCGTGGAGCTGCTGGACCACGACTCCCACGCCGGGTCCGGCGGCACCGCCACCGCCTACGTCCGCTGCCGCGTCGGCGGAGACGTCCGCTGGGGCGCCGGTCAGGACGCCTCCGAGCTCGGCGCCTCGGTCCGCGCCGTCCTGTCGGCGGTCAACCGCGGCCGATGACCACCGGGGGCCGCCCGGCGGGGCGGCCCCTCCTCCGTCCCACCACCAGAACCAGGAGCCATGCCTTGTCCACCGCACCCGTGCCGCCCGAGATCGTGTTCGACGCCCAGGAGGTGGACCTCGTCCGCGACGGCCGCCTGCTGCTGGACCGGGTGTCGCTGACCATCCGCGCCGGAGAGCACTGGGCACTGCTCGGCGCCAACGGCGCGGGCAAGAGCACCCTGCTGTCCATCGTCGGCGCCTACACCCATCCCAGCCGCGGCACCGTGCACGTCCTCGGCCACCGGATGGGCCGCGTCGACGTCCACTCCCTGCGCCCCCTGATCGGCCAGGTCAACCCGCGCCACCCCCTCCAGTCGGCGCGCACCGTGCGCCAGATCGTCCTCACCGGCGCGACCGGGACCATCGAGCTCGTGCCGCGCTGGACGCCCACCGGCGAGCAGCTCGACCGCGCCGAGGAGCTCATCAAGCTCCTCGGCCTGTCCCACCGCGCCGACGCCCGCTGGCCCGAGCTCTCCCAGGGCGAGCGCGGCCGCGCCCTGATCGCCCGCGCGCTCATGCCCGAGCCGCGCCTGCTCCTGCTGGACGAGCCCACGACGGGTCTCGACCTCGTGGCGCGCGAACAGCTCCTGTCCCATATCGACGAGCTGCGCCGCGGCCGTCCCGAGATGACGACGGTCCTGGTCACCCACCATCTGGAGGAGCTGCCCGCCACCACCGACCACGCCCTCCTGCTCCGCGACGGCAGGGTCGTGGCGTCCGGGCCCGCCGACGCGGTCCTCACCAGCGAGGGGATCACCGCCTGCTTCGCCCACCCCATCACCGTCACCCGCGCCCACGGCCGCTGGTCGGCCACCGCCGGTGCGAGCCGGCCCCTCTAGGGGCGGGGCCGGAGGAGGAACCGGAGCCCGGCGCGGTCGAGGGGCAGCGCGCAGGCGCGGCAGTGGAGGCGGGGGACGAGGGCGGCGCCGCAGGGGCGGTGGACGACGGTGACGCCCGAGCCCTCGGGCGCGGTGTACCAGCGCTGCCCCCAGTCGAGCAGGAACATGAAGACGGGGAAGAAGGCGAGGCCCTTGGGGGTGAGGCGGTACTCGTCGCGGAAGCCGTTGCCCGAGGCCGCCGTCTGGAGGACGCCGAGCGCGCGGAAGCGGCCGAGGCGGTCGCTGAGGACGGAGGGCGCGGCGCCCAGTTCGGCCTCGAAGTCGGCGAAGCGCCTGACCCTGAGGAAGGCGGCGGCCAGGAGCGAGGTGCTCCACCGGTCGCCGAGGATGGCCATGGTGTCGGGGAAGTAGGACAGGGTGTCCTTCGGCTCCCTGCCGCGGGAGGCGCGGCGGTGGAGGCGCGGCGCCGAGGCGTGGCCGAACGCGGCGGACGGGCCGCGCTCGGCCACGGTGTCGCGTGCCGTCACC
>JAFACJ010000146.1 GCA_023425615.1 Actinomycetes bacterium | reverse complement strand
ACCATCGACCCCGACGCCCTGGCCGACCTCATCACCCAAGCCCTCACCTGACCACCCCGCCGGCACTCGGCCCGATGACTCGACGCCCTGACCGACGTGGCGACCCCAACGACATGTCAGACCGGGCAACGCAAGCCAGGCGCCTCGGACCGGACAACACAACGCACCGACGCACCGACGGCACAACCCACGGACGGCATCCGAACCAAGCGTCCGCGGCCAGCCGACACCCAGGCCAGACGACACAGCAGGCAAACGGCGCGACAAGCCGGACAACGCTCAGACCGGGTGTCTCAGACCGGACGACACAGACCGAGCGACACGACGCGCTAGCAGCACACCCCCGAACGGCGCGACGACCCGGAGAGCGCGGGGGGACGGGCGGTGCCCAGGCCGGACGGCCGCGGATCGGCAACATCCGGGCCAGGCAGCCGGGAATCGGCAACACCCAGGCCGGACGGCCGAGAATCGACGGCACTCAAGCCGGACGGCCGGGGGCGGCGGTACTCGGGGCGGGTGGTTCGGGGGTGGGGTGGTCAGGCCAGGCGTTCTACGAAGTCGGCGAGTTGGGTGAGGTTGCGGCATTCGTGCATCTCGATGAGCTGGGCGTAGGCGGAGGCCGCGGAGTCGCCGGTGTCCCAGTCGCGCAGGGGCTCGGGGTTGAGCCAGAAGGAGTGGCGGGCGGTCTTGGCCATGCGGTCGACGAGGGGGAGGGAGAGGTAGCCGTAGTTGGAGCGGGCGTCGCCGAGGATCAGCAGCGCCGTCTTCGACGTGATGGCGTCGGGGTACTTGTCGGTGAAGGTCTTGAAGGCGTGGCCGTAGTTGCTGCGGCCGGTCAGCCAGACGAGGTCGGCTTCGCGTGCCATGCGGGTCATGGCGTCGGCGACGTCGGCGCCGGGGTGGAAGAACTTGGTGATCTCGTCGGCGGAGTCGATGAAGGCGAAGGCGCGGACCTTGGTGAACTGCTCGCGCAGCGCGAACGTGAGCAGCAGGGTGAAGTGCGCGAACGCCTGGCAGGAGTCGCTGGCGTCGCAGAGGATGACGAGTTCCGGCTTGTGCGGCCGCTTGGGCTTGAAGGAGGTGTTCAGCGGGACCCCGCCGGTCGACAGGGAGGCGCGCACCGTGCGGCGGAAGTCGAGCCGGCCCCGGTCGCCGCGGCGGTTGCGCTGCATCAGGCGGGCCGCCAGACGGCGGGCCAGCGGATGGACCTCACGGCGCAGCGCGGCCAGTTCGGCGCGGCTGGCGCGGTTGAAGTCCAGCCGTTCCAGCGGAGGCCGGGAGGCGAGCCGCGAGGTGCGCTCCACCCCGCTCTCCTCGGCGATCCGGCGCCGGACCTCGGTGGCGACCGCCTGCTCGAACCCGGTGATCCGGGCGCGGAACGTCTGCCGCGCCGTCTTCTCCTCCAGACCGCCGCGGGTGCTGAGGACGGCCTGGAGCAGCCCCGCCATCAGGGTGTCGGCGGACATCGCCCGCAGTACCGGCGACGACAGCCATGACTGGCCGCCGCGGGTGCGCCCGAACCGGCCGACCGCCATCCGCGCGAACTGCCGCATCCCCACCTCGTCGCCGGTGAGCAGGAGGTCGAACAGCTCCCGCCGCAGATCCTGGACCTCGGGGTCCAGCGCGGGCGGCACCGCGGGGCGATCCTCGTCCGGGTCGCGGTCGGTGTTGCCCTCGCCGGCGCCCAGCGCCGCGGGGAACCACAGGTCGAAGAGCACGTCGAACTGCTGCCGGTGCGTCGGCCGCTTCACCAGCGTCGCGGCGTACACGGCACGCAGCGCCTCCCGGTCCAGCAGGTCGATGTGCCGCAGCGCCCGCGCCCCGTCCAGTCCCTCGGCCGGCGACACCGGCAGCCCGGCCTGGCGCAGCGCCTGCACGAAGCCGGTGTGCCGGTCGACCAGGCCCATCAGAGATCGAGCTCCTTGATCGCCCGCTCCTGGTCGGAGACGTGCTTGAGCACCACGCCGAGGGTGCCGCGGACCGTGCCCTCCTCCAGGGAGTCAAGGCCCAGGGCCAGCAGGGTGCGGGCCCAGTCGATCGTCTCGGCGATCGACGGCGGTTTCTTGATCTCCAGCGCGCGCAGCGTCACGATCACCTTGACGAGCTGCTCGGCGAGGCCGGCCTCCAGGCCGGGGACCCGGGACAGGACGATGTCACGTTCCCGCTCCGCCGACGGGTAGTCCAGGTGCAGGTAGAGGCAGCGGCGTTTGAGCGCCTCCGACAGCTCCCGCGCCGCGTTGGACGTCAGGACGACGAACGGGCGGTGCCGTGCGGTGAGCGTGCCCAGTTCCGGGATCGTCACCTGGAAGTCCGAGAGGACCTCCAGCAGCAGGCCCTCCACCTCGACGTCGGCCTTGTCCGTCTCGTCGATGAGCAGGACCGTGGGGTTCTCCCTGCGGATCGCCGCCAGCAGCGGGCGTTCCAGCAGGAACTCGTCGGTGAAGATGTCGTCGTGGGTGGTGTCCCAGGACTCGTCGCCCGCCGCCTGGATGCGCAGCAGCTGCTTCTTGTAGTTCCACTCGTACAGCGCCCGCGCCTCGTCCAGGCCCTCGTAGCACTGAAGGCGGATGAGTTCGGCGCCGGTCGCGGCGGAGACCGCCTTGGCCAGTTCGGTCTTGCCGACGCCGGCCGGGCCTTCCAGCAGCAGCGGCTTGCCGAGCGCGTCGGCGAGGAAGACGGTGGTGGCGGTGGCCGGGTCGGCGAGGTAGCCGGTCGCGGCCAGGGCCTCGGCGGCGTGGTCCGGGGAGGTGAAGAGCGTCATGTCGTGGGTTTCTGCGAGGGTTCTGAAGTCACGGGCTTCTTGACCTTCTTGTAGACCTGGCCGTTGGCGGCGAACGTGAGTTCGTCGCCCTTGGCGTTGAGCTGGATCTGCCAGTAGGCGGCGCCCGGGTCGGTGCCCTGCCAGGAGAGCCGGAAGACGTTCTTGCCCGCGGGGATCACGGTGCCGGTCCACAGCTCCTTGTTCTGGGCGACCAGCTTGCCCGCCCCCGCGGCGCTGAAGACGAAGTACTCCTTCACCGGGGTGGAGCCCTGCCAGGTGCCCACCAGTGCCTTGACCTGGTTGGGCTTGGGGGTCGGCGCGGGCTTTCCGCTCTCGGTGGGCTCGGCCAGCGGGGTGCCGCCGTTCTTGGGCGACATGCCGGGCGCACCGGATTCCTGAGCGGCCGGCGCTGACGCCTCGGGGGACGAGGACGTCTCCGTCGAGGGCGTCTCGCTCCCCCCGCCGCAGGCGGAGAGGGCCAGCAGTCCGGCGAGGGCGAGAGCGAGGGGTTTCACGTGGCCTCCGGGTGGGCTGGGGGGCTCGTCGGGTCCGGGCGTGAAGTGTACCGAGCGGTAGGGGCATGGGGGCGGCCCCTCACCCCTACCGAACGGTTTGTCCACTTATCTGAGGAACCGGTGAGGCGGGCGGCCCGGATCGTCCTACCGGTCGGAACCGGACCGCCCCGCCGTCACTTGCCCGGTTCGGGGTCCCGCGGGAGGCCGAGCAGCCGCTCGCCGATGATGTTGAGCTGCACCTCGGTGGTGCCGCCGTAGATCGTCATGGCACGGCTGAAGAGCATCGCCTGGGCGACGATCCCGGTCGGGGCCAGCGGCTCCTGGATCGCCGCCAGATCGCCCTGGCTCGCCCAGCAGTAGTCGGCGACGTTCTGGTTGAACTGCACGCCCAGCAGCTTGCGCACCGACGCCTCGGCGCCGGGGTTGACGCCCGAGAGCTGCTTGAGGGTGGTGCGCAGGCCCAGGAGGTCGATCGCCTGGCCCTCGGCGATCAGCTTGCCGACCTCGGCCTTGGCCTGCGCCGACAGCTCCTTGCCCTGGAACCAGGCAAGCAGCTCGGGCACGCCCATGCCCAGGCCGCCGCCGGTCGACAGGGAGACCCGCTCGTTGGACAGGGTGTTGCGGGCGACCTGCCAGCCCTTGTCGACCTCGCCGACCACGCACTCGTCGGGGACGAAGACGTCGGCGAGGAAGACCTCGTTGAACAGCGCGTCGCCGGTGAGCTCGCGCAGCGGGCGCACGTCCACGCCGGGGGCCTTCATGTCCACCAGGAAGTAGGTGATGCCCTCGTGCTTGGGCGCGTCGGGGTTGGTGCGGGCGATGCAGAAGCCCCACTCGGCGCGGTGCGCCACCGACGTCCAGATCTTCTGGCCGGTCAGCCTGTAGCCGCCCTCGACCCGCTCGGCCTTCATCGACAGGGACGCCAGGTCCGAGCCGGCGCCCGGCTCGGAGAAGAGCTGGCACCAGATGATCTCGCCGCGCAGGGTCGGGCGCAAGAAGCGCTCCTTCTGCTCCTCGGTGCCGTAGCTGACCAGGGACGGCACCAGCCACGCGCCGATGACGAGGTTGGGCGCCCTGACCCCGGCCGCCTTGAGCTCCTGCTGGATGAGGATCTGCTCGACCGGCCCTGCGCCGCGGCCCCAGGGCTTGGGGAAGTGCGGGACCGTCCAGCCCTCGTCGCCCATCTTGGTGTGCAGCGCGTGGCGGTCCTCGATGCCCTTGAGCTCGGCGATCTCGGCGCGGACGCGCTCGCGGACCGGTGCGCTGTCCTCGTCCAGCTCCAGTTCGACCTCGCGGCGGCCGCCGGCCAGTGCCAGCTCGGCCACCTCGGCGGCGGCGGAGAAGGACGAGGCCGACAGCGCCTTGAGGGTCAGGGCGCGGCGCAGGTAGATGTGGGCGTCGTGCTCCCAGGTGAAGCCGATGCCGCCGAGGATCTGGATGGCGTCGCGGGTGATCTGCGCGCAGGTCTCCGGAGCGATCACGGCGGCGACGGCGGCGGCGAAGTGCGCGTCCTTCGCGCCGTCCCCGACGGCGCGGGCGGCGTCCCAGACGGCGGCGCGCGCCTGCTCCAGGCCGATGAGCATCCGGGCCGCCTTGTGCTTGACGCCCTGGAACTGGCCGATGGGCCTGCCGAACTGCTCGCGGACCTTGGCGTACTCGGCGGCGGTGGTCACGCTCCAGGAGGCGGCGCCGATGCTCTCCGCGCCCAGCAGGACGGCGGCCAGGTCGCCGACCCGCTCGTCGGTGACGCCGTCGAGCACCCGCTCGGCGGGGACGGTGAGCCCCTGCGCCTCGATCCTGCCCGAGCGGCGGACCCGGTCCAGGCTCGGCCGGGCGGTGACCATCAGGTCGGCGGCGTCGACCGCCACCCACCGCTCGCCTGCCTTGAGCACGATCAGGTCGGCCAGCGCCGCGCCCAGCACCGGCTCGGCGGCACCGCTGATGACCAGCGCGTCGCCCTCGCGTACGGCGGTGAAGCCGCCGGCGAGGCTGAGCGCCGCGGTCTTGGACCCGCCGGCGAGCTCGGCCAGCAGCCCGTGCGCCTTGTCGTTGGTGCTGGAGGCGATCACCGCGCCGGCCAGCACCGTGGGCAGGAACGGTCCGGGCGCGGCGGCGCGTCCCAGCTCCTCGGTGACCACGGCCAGCTCCAGCAGCCCGAAGCCCTGCCCGCCGTGCTCCTCCGGCAGGTGCAGGCCCAGCAGGCCCTGTTCGGCGAGCTGTTGCCAGAACGCGGGCCTGGTCTCCTCCTCGGCGTCCAGCGCGGTGCGTACCACCGCCTGGGTCACGTAACGCTCGGCGAAGCCCCGCACCGATTCGGCCAGGTCCTCGTGCTCCTCGGTCAGCCCGATGGCCATGCGCACACCTCTCCCGTAGTCCCGACCCGGTCCCGCCCAGGGGCGCGGAACCGTTACCGAGTTCTATTCTAGAACGAGGTTCAATCCCTCTGGAGAGGTGACTCTACTCATTCCGCCGCCGTGGAAGGAACCCCCGGTAGTACTCCAGCAGGCCGTTCACCGCCTCCTCCTCGTCGGGCAGCGTCCCGGCCCGCCGCCGCGCCGCCTCGGCCAGCCGCCGGGCCAGCTCGGGATCCTCCAGCACCGCCGTCACCGCCTTGGCCAGCTCCCCGGCGTCGCCCGGCGGCACCAGCAGCGCCGCGTCCCCGGTCAGGGCGGGGATCCCGCCGACCTCGGTCGCCACCAGCGGCCGTGCCGCGCGCAGCGCCTCCTGCACGAACAGCG
>JAFACJ010000094.1 GCA_023425615.1 Actinomycetes bacterium | reverse complement strand
TCGTGGGAGGGAACTGATGGCGCTCAAGTCCTTCCGCGACCGCGACCAGGCGGTGCTCGGCATCACCTCGCTGCTGGTCCTCACCCTGCTGCTCGTCGCGGTGTTCCTCGTCGGCAGCACGGGCCTGCTCCAGAGCAGGTACACCATGACCGGCGTGTTCGCCGGCACGGGCGGCCTGCACTCGGGCAACGAGGTCAGGGTCGCCGGGATCAAGGTCGGCGAGGTGACCGCGGTCGAACCCGACTTCACCCGCGGGATCGTCCTCATCACCTGGAAGGTCGACAGCGAAGTCGACCTCGGCCGCCAGACCCGGGCGGAGATCAGCACCTCCAACATCCTGGGCGGCCGCTACCTGCGGCTCAGCGGCCCCATCACCGAGCCCCATCTGGCCGGCCTGCCCGGCCGGGAGCGCCGCGTCCCGCTGGAGCGCACCCGCCTGCCCGTCACCGCCAACGACCTGGTCGCCTCCGGGACCCGCACGTTCAGCCGGCTGGACACCAAACTGATCGGCGACATCATCGACCAGCTCGGCGGGGTCTCCCCCCAGACCCGCGAGCGCCTCACCGAGGCGCTGCACGGCCTGGCCCAGCTGGCCGACGCCATGGAGAAGGCGAGCCCGCAGCTGCGCGAGCTCATCTCCAGCAGCGACCGCCTCCTGACCATGGTCAGGACCAAGGACGCCCAGCTCTCCCGGCTCGCCCGCGGCATCCAGACACTGCTGGACCAGCTGCGCGACCGGCAGGCCGAGCTCTCGGTCCTGCTGGGCAGCGGCAGCAAGGCGGTCACCCGGCTCTCCAAGCTCATCGACGACCAGCAGCAGGGGCTGATCGACATGATGGAGGACATGGGCGGCACCGTCCAAGGGCTCCAGCCGGAGCTCGACGACATCAACACCCTGCTGGCCTGGCTCGGTCCCGCCTTCTCCGGCTTCGCCACCGCCGGCTCCTACGGTCCCTTCCTCGACGCGGCCATCACCCAGCTCGGCCCGGTCGCCCCCGAGGACCTGGCCAGGCTCACCGCCCAGCTCGGGAGGAAGCAATGAGACACCCGCGGATCCTCACCGCCGCGCTGCTGGCCGCCGGGCTCGCCGTGACCGCCGGAGGATGCTCCGTCATCGGCGGATCCGACGGCTACAAGATCTCCGTGTACTTCACCAAGGCCCCGTCCCTGTACGAGAAGTCACGGGTGAAGATCATGGGAGCCGACGCCGGTGTCGTGGAGGGCGTCCACATCGACGGGCAGAAGGTCAGGGTGGACCTGCGCGTCGATGAGCGGGTGCCCGTCCCCGCCGACGCCCGCGCCACGATCGCCGCGGACAGCGCGATCGGCGAGCGGAGCGTCATCCTCTACCCGGCGTGGAAGCCGGGGATGGGGCGGGCCGAGCCCGATGCGGTGATCCCCTCCGAGCGCACCGACCCGCCGGTCGAGATCGACGAGGCGCTCGGCTCCTTCACCACCCTGGCCGAGTCCCTCGACCCCGACAAGCTGCGCGGGCTCGTGCACACCGGCGCCGAACTCCTGAACGGCCGCGGCGAGGGCATGAACGACGCGCTGGGCGACACCGCGGCGCTGGCCGAGACCCTCGCCTCGGAGGACGAGCAGATCGTGTCCGTGGCCACCAAGCTGCGCGACCTCGCCACCTCGCTGAACCGGCGCGATGACAGGCTGCGCTCGCTCATCGACGCGTTCAGCGCCACCAGCAGGCAGCTCTCCGACGAACGGACCCAGCTGAAGAACCTGCTCGTCGGTCTCGAGGCCCTGATCCGCAAGGGCCAGCTGATCGTCGTCTCCTACCGCGAGACGCTGCCCCCCACCCTCGCGCAGGCGTCGTCCCTGCTGATGACCATGAAGGCCAACAGCGGCGCCCTGGGACAGGCCATGACCGGCATGGCCGGGATGACCGACACGATCGCCAACGGCTGGGACCCCAAGCGGCATGTCTTCGTCATCCGGGCCCAGCTCAGCCCGACCCTGCGCATCTGGCTCCAGCCGATCTTCGACGCCATGAACTGGGGCCGCGTGCCCTGCCTGGACGAGCCGCTCGGCAACTGCCCCGACAAGATCGAGAAGAAGGGACGGCCATGAGGCGCATCCTGGCGCTGCTGCTGGCCCTCGCCTCCGTGGCGGGCTGCTCCCTGCAGACCCTCGGCGCTCCCAAGGGCGACCTCACCCTGTACGCGACCTTCGACGACGTGCAGAACCTGGTGCCCGGCCACGGCGTGCAGATGTACGACGTGCGGGTCGGCTCGGTCACCGACGTCCGGCTCGACGGCTACCGCAGCAAGGTGACGCTCTCGCTGGTGGACGGCACGCGCATCCCGGTGGGGACGACCGCGACCATCGCCAAGACCAGCCTGCTCGGTGAGAACTACGTCCGGCTGACCCCGCCCGCCGGCTCCGTGCCGCGGACGTCCCCCGCGATGGCCGGCGGCGCCCAGATCACGCAGACGTCCGTCCAGCCCGACCTGGAGCGGATCACCGACCGGGTCGGGCCGGTGCTGGGCGCGCTGGGCGGGGAGAACCTGTCCGACATCATCTCCGAGCTCTCCACCGGGCTCGACGGCGCGGGGCCGCGCCTGAAGAAGCTCATCGAGCAGGCCGCCGACATCTCCGACAGCTACGCGGACTCGGGCCGCGACCTGCGCGAGCTGATCGACGGCCTGGGCCGGCTGAGCGGCTCCCTGGCCGGCGCGGCACCCGCCCTTGACCGGCTGCCCGGATCCCTGCTGGAGATGACCGAGCGGGTGCAGAAGGACAGGGCCGAGCTCAAGAAGACGCTGACCGGCATCACCGACCTCGCCGAGGAGGCGAACAGGGTGATCAAGGAGCGGCACGGCGCCCGGATGCGGACCCTGCTGGTGAAGCTGGAAGCCGTCCTCCGCGCGATGATCCGCGGTAAGGACCAGCTCAAGACCATGATCAAGGACGTCTCGGACAAGCTCATGCGCGCACCGCGCATCTCCAACCAGGGACAGGTCCTGGCCGCCGCCTGGCTGGCCGGGTTCCTGCCCGCCGAGAAACCGCCGAAGCGCGGTCTCGACCAGAACCTCAAGACCCTGCTGGCACCGAAGTGAGGGGACCGCGATGAGACCGCGCATCCTGCTCAACCTCGCCGTCTTCGCCACGGTCGCCCTCCTCATGTTCTCCTGGGCGGCGCTGACCCTGCTGCCGCTCCGGCTCGGCGAGGACTTCTACAAGGTGAGGGCCGAGTTCACCTCCTCCCCCGGCCTGCGCTCCGGCCTGGAGGTCGACTACCTGGGCGTGCCGATCGGCAGCATCGAGTCGGTCGAGCTGCGTCCCGGCCGGGTCGCGGTCACCCTGCTCGTCGAGGCCGACCAGAAGGTGCCGGACAACGTCGGCGCCCGGGTCCTGCGCAAGTCCGCGGTCGGCGAGCCCTACGTGGATCTGGCCCCGCCCTCCTCGGGCGCCGCCACGACCATGCTGAAGGACGGCTCCGTCATCCCCGCCTCCCGCACCGACTCCACGGTGCGGTACCAGCAGCTGTTCGACAGCGCCGGGCGGATGCTGCGCTCGATCGACCCCGCCGATCTGAAGACGCTGACCCACGAGCTGGCGGTCGGCCTGGACGGCCGCGGCCGGCAGCTGCACGACACCCTCGCCGACCTCGACCACCTCACCGGGACCATCGCCGACGAGGCGGGCGTGCTCGACGCCCTCTCGGTGCAGCTGACCGCCCTGGCCGGCACCCTCTCCGACAAGAGGACGCAGCTCGCCTCCGGGATCAACGACCTGGCGGCGTTCACCTCCACGCTGAGCGGTTCCAGCAAGGAGATCGACAGCATCCTCGACCGCGGGCCGAACCTCATGCAGCAGGTGAACGGGCTGCTCGAGGACATGCGGCCCGGCTTCCGGTGCGTGCTGTCCGCGGCGGGAACCCCCGCCCCCTCGGTGTTCAACCAGAAGAACCTCAAAGCCACCCAGCACGCCATGAGGAACCTCAGGGACGTCTTCCCCAAGATGGTGGCGGACGTCCTGACCCCGGGCCCCCAGGGAGGAGACGCCTCCCTCTTCGTCCGGGTCACCGCCATCATCAATGTCGCCGGGCCGGTGTCGAACTCGCGGGAGTACCCGCAGATCGTCCCCGACCCCACGGAGCCGCCGCTCTACTAC
>JAFACJ010000068.1 GCA_023425615.1 Actinomycetes bacterium | reverse complement strand
AACCGTAGGTAACCATAAAATCACCCTTCCCGCTCTCCCTCGGACACAACCTGAGAGATGTTCCACAGATCATCACCGTAAATAAACGGCAAGTGACGGATTTCCCCCTAGATCACGGGGGCACGTGGCGAACATCGGACTCGAGTTGACGCATAGAGGTGCAACAGGCATGACCAGCGACGGCAAGGCCAAGGACCAGCAGCTCTCCGACTTCCGCGTGAACGCCGGGAAGGGCACGCTCACCACCGACCAGGGCATCCGAGTCGACGACACCGACAACACGCTCACCCCCGGTGAGCGCGGGCCGAGCCTGCTGCAGGACTTCCACTTCCGCGAGAAGATCACCCATTTCGACCACGAACGCATCCCCGAACGGGTGGTGCACGCCCGCGGCGCGGGCGCCTACGGCTTCTTCGAGCCCTACGACGGCTCGCTCTCGGACTACACCAAGGCGCGCTTCCTCACCACGCCTGGACAGCAGACCCCGCTGTTCGTCAGGTTCTCGACGGTCGCCGGGTCGCGCGGCTCTGCCGACACGGTGCGCGACGTGCGTGGCTTCGCGACGAAGTTCTACACCGACCAGGGGAACTTCGACCTCGTCGGCAACAACATGCCGGTGTTCTTCATCCAGGACGGCATCAAGTTCCCCGACTTCGTCCACGCGGTGAAGCCCGAGCCGCACAACGAGATCCCGCAGGCGTCCTCCGCGCACGACACCCTCTGGGACTTCGTGCAGCTCCAGCCCGAGACCATGCACATGATGATGTGGCTGATGTCCGACCGCGCCCTCCCGCGCAGCTTCCGGATGATGCAGGGGTTCGGCGTCCACACCTTCCGGCTCGTCAACGAGCAGGACCGCAGCACGTTCGTGAAGTTCCACTGGAAGCCCCTGCTCGGCATCCACTCCCTGGTCTGGGACGAGACCCAGAAGATCGCCGGCCAGGACCCCGACTTCAACCGGCGCGACCTGTGGGAGGCCATCGCCCAGGGCGACTTCCCCGAGTACGAGCTGGGCGTCCAGCTGGTGCCCGAGGAGGACGAGCACAAGTTCGACTTCGACCTCCTGGACCCCACCAAGATCATTCCGGAGGAGGAGGTGCCGGTACGGCCCGTCGGCAAGATGGTGCTCAACCGCAACCCCGACAACTTCTTCGCCGAGACCGAGCAGATCGCCTTCCACCTCGGCAACGTCGTGCCCGGCATCGACGTCACCAACGACCCCCTGCTCCAGGCGCGGCTGTTCTCCTACCTCGACACCCAGCTCATCCGCCTGGGCGGCCCGAACTTCCACCAGATCCCCGTCAACCGGCCCGTCGCCGAGATCGCCAACCACCACCGCGACGGCTACCACCAGATGTTCATCCACCAGGGCGAGGCCTCGTACCACAAGAACTCCATCATGGGCGGCTGCCCTGCCCTGGCGGGCGACTCCTCGGCCTACTCCTTCTACCCGCAGCAGGTCGACGGGAAGATGATGCGCAAGCGCGCCGAGAGCTTCTCCGACCATTACAGCCAGGCGACCCTGTTCTGGAACAGCATGTCCTCCTGGGAGAAGGAGCACATCATCGGCGCGTTCCGGTTCGAGCTGGGCAAGGTCACCCGCAAGCACATCAGGGAGGGCGTCGTCCGCAACCTCGCCCAGGTCGACCACCACCTGGCCGTGGCCGTCGCCGAGGGCGTCGGCGTGGCGCCGCCCGAGCAGGCCGCCGGCACCCACAAGCGCAGCTCGCCCGCGCTCAGCCAGGCACACGACCCGGTGCGCAGCGTCGCCACCCGCAAGGTCGCGATCCTCGCCTCCGACGGGGTGGACAACGCCGACGTCACCACGGTCGTCGAGGCGCTCACCAAGCAGGGCGCGATCTGCGAGGTCATCGCCCCCCGCGACGGCGTCCTGCAGGGCGGCACCGGCGAGCCCGTGCAGGTGGACAAGGCGCTCACGACCGTCAAGTCGGTGCTCTACGACGCGGTGTACGTGCCGGGCGGGGAGAAGAGCATCTCCGACCTGCGCTCGGACGGCGAGGCACTGCACTTCATCACCGAGGCATACAAGCACGGCAAGGCGGTCGCGGGCTCCGGGCAGGCGGCGCAGCAGCTCCTCGAGCACGCCGGGGTGCCGATCCCGGCGGACGGGGTGGTCACCGGCGACGCGGCGGCCTCGGATTTCACCAGCGCCTTCGCCGCGGCCATCGCCGCGCACCGCCACTTCACCCGCAACTCCGCGCAGGTGTCGGCCTGAGCCCCCGCCGCGCGGGAGACACGAAAGGAGAAGAGGACATGCCTGAGGCATGGAGCGACAAACGCGAACGACAGTACGAGCACATCAAGAAGTCCGAGGAGCAGCGCGGGCACGGTAAGGGCCGCGCCAAGGAGATCGCGGCCCGCACCGTGAACAAGAAGCGCGCGCAGACCGGCGAGGCGCGCAGGTCCAGCCGTTCGGGTTCCGGCGGGCGCACCAAGGAGCAGCTCTACGAGGAGGCCAAGCGCCGTGACATCAGGGGCCGCTCCAACATGACCAAGTCGGAGCTGGAGCGGGCCCTGGGCAGGGGCTGACCGGCCGTCTGCGCCGAGCCGCCGCACCCGCGCGGAGCGGGCGCGGCGGCTCGCACGTTCACGCGGTGCGCTCGCCGTCCCAGACGAACCGGGTGGTGGTGACGGCGTCGTCGCCGTCGCCGGTCTGCAGGACGTGGATGGCGATGCCGTCCAGTTCCCGGTACTCGCACCACTCGTGGTCGGAGGTGAGCACCATGTCGAGGCCGAGGTCGACCAGGGGCTGGAAGACCTGGCCGCGGTTGGCGCGGTCGACGCCGACGAACACCTCGTCCAGGAGGATGAAGCGGGGCGCGGCCGGGTCGGTCTGGTAGTGGGCGGCGACCGCGGCGAACAGCGGGAGGTGCAGGGC
>JAFACJ010001097.1 GCA_023425615.1 Actinomycetes bacterium | reverse complement strand
CCCTTCACCGGCTCTCCGGGGCCGGTCCTCATTGCGGCTGGCCATCGGCGACGACGCACAGCCCCGCTGGGACTCCCTTCACCGGCTCTCCGGGGCCGGTCCTCATTGCGGCGAGGCGCTGGTGGCCATGGTCGGCCGGTCCCGGGCGCTTCACCGGCTCTCCGGGGCGCGGCCGACGGCGCGGAGCTGCGCTGGCTTGCGGTCGCGCCGGTGGTCTGGGTGGCCCGGCATCTGGAGCAGCGGATCCTCACCCGCTCACCGTGGCTGTACGACGGGTATGACCTCGATGTCGACCCGATGCCCTGAACGCTTCCTTGGCCCTCGCTGAGGATCTCGTTCGTCTGCAAGCTCCTTGCAAGGGCGGTCGGGGTTCACGTGCTCGGCCTGTGGAAGCAGGATGCCTTCTCAAAGGTTTCGACGTATCTCCCGCAACCTCATCGGCGTGCATTTTGCGGGGGCGGCTTGGAGGGCGAGGGTGGTGAGGAGTTCGCCGTAGGAGTCGGCCACCGCTGGACCGTCGAGGTAGGTACGGCGGTCGGAGAGATAGACGATGTCGGGCAACGGCTGCTGGAAGTCGGTGAGGCTGTGGTTGAGGCTTCCTGTGCCGCTGTCGCCGACCAGGCCGCCGCGGGAGCTGATGGCATCGGGGAGGTCAGGCTGCTTGGGAGAGCACAGGATGATCGGGGCAGGAGACGGTTGGAGGGCCGGCCAGATCTGGATCGTCACCGTACCGCTGTTGCACCAGTCCTCCAGGTGCTCGGTGAGCCGGAAGACGGTGCGCCGGTCACCGCTGAGGGCTTGTTCGCTGAGGATGACGGCCAGGGACAGGTGGCCTGAGCGGAGCCTCTCTTGGCGCCGGGCCAGCAGGTCCAGGCGGCGGTCGGTCTCGTGGACCGGATGACCGCGCCGCGAGAATGCTTCCCGGGCGTCCTCACGGCTGCGGAGAAGGTCGGGGAGGTGCGGGGTGAACATCCAGATCGCATCGGCGGCCTCCTGTTCCAGCCCCAGGTACAAGCCGAGGCCATCGGGGATGACGTCGTTGAACGACTCTTCCCACCAGGTGTCGGCGGCGGCGAGGCGGCCCAGGAGCAGCAGCCTCATCCGCTCGCGGAGGTCGGTGATGGCGTAGAGGTCGCACAGGTGCATCAGGTTTCTCGGGGATCCGCGGGTCGCGCCGAGTTCCAGGTCGGTGCAGGAGATACCGCGGGTGTGCAGGAGGCGGTCGGCTTGCACGCGGTCCATTCCGTGTTTCTCCCTGTGGTGGCGCATTCTGCGGCCCAGCAGCATCCGCAGTGTGGCCGGGCCCGGCAGTTCCTTCATGGCACGCTCGCGAAGTACGCTCCGATGGCCTGGGCGAGCTCGGCCTCGGTCGCGCCGGGCAGCAGCTCTCCCCAGGGCCAGCGCCACTGGCCGTCGATGAGCTCGATCTCCTCGCAGACGCCTCCTGAGGAGGAGATTCGTAGGCGTGGCGGGCGTCCGGGAGGGGTGAGGATCACGGCGGTCAGTCCTGTGGGTCGTATGGCTTGTGCGAGTGCGGTCAGCTGGTCGAGCACGGTGATGGCCTCTTTGGCTTGGTCGGTCATGGGCGGCGGGCCAGGGCGACCAGCGGCTGCACGGCGGGGGGCTCGTCGTCTTCCTCGGCCTCGGGGTGCCAGGCCGATGCGGTGGTCAGGCCGGGGGCCAGCAGGTCCAGGCCGTCCAGCAGGCGGGCGATGCGGTCGGCGTCGCGCAGTTCGTAGGGGTCGGCGAGCTGGTTGTAGTCGCCTTGGGCGAGGATGATGCCGGGTGAGAGGTCGCTGACGCCGTCGATGAGCACCAGAGCGCTGCCGGCGGGGAGGCCGGCGGCCAGGCGGGAGATGATGCCGCGGGCGTCCTGGTCATCGGGGATGTGGCCCAGGACCCAGGACATGATGACCGCGACCGGTTGCGGAGGGCGCAGGATCCCGGCGGAGGCCTGGAGGATGGCATCGGGGTCACGGACGTCTCCCATGACGTATTCGATGGCGCCCGGGGGGCCGGTGAGCAGACCGCGGGCATGCGTCATCACCATCGGTTCGTTGTCGACGTAGACGATCTTGCTGTCGGGAGAGGCGTCCAGGGCGATGTCGTGGGTGTTGTCGATGGTGGACAGGCCGACGCCGATGTCCAGGAACTGCCGCACGCCGTGGTCTGTGGCCAGGTGGCGGATGGCGCGGGTGAGTGCCATCCGGCTGAGCCGGGGGATGTCGACCATCTCGGGGGCGGTGGTGATGTACTGCTCTGCGGCGTCCTTGTCGATGGGGTAGTAGTCTCCGCCGCCGAGCCAGTAGTTCCAGACTCGCGCCGAGTGCGGGCGGCTGGTGTTGAGGCCGCCTGTGTTGCGCAGGTGGAATTGTCCGTCGCTTTCGATCATGCCGGTGGGGTCTCTTCGGGGAGGAGGGCGAGGTGGTCGTGGGGTGTGGGGGTCCTGTGCCAGGCGCGCAGGTTACTGATGCCGCCGATGGTGCGGATCTCCTTGAGCAGGGCGCTGGCCTCGCTCGTGGTGGCTAGGCGGGCGAGGATGTCGCAGCCGCCGTGCCCGACCGCCAAGTAGGTCAGTCCGGGGAAGCGCAGCAGGTCGCGGGCGACGGCCTGGGCCGGGAC
>JAFACJ010001050.1 GCA_023425615.1 Actinomycetes bacterium | reverse complement strand
GGCTGGCGCCGCTCGTGCGAGCCGGAGCGGCGGTCGCGGCACTCGGCTCTCTGCTCGCGCTGATCCTCGGCGTCTCCCGCACCACGCTCGCGATGGCCCGCGACCGGCACCTGCCGCACGGCCTCGCCGCGGTCCACCCGAAATTCAAGGTGCCGCACCGCGCCGAACTCGCGGTCGGCGCGGTGGTGGCGGTGCTCGCCGCGACGGCGGACGTGCGCGGCGCGATCGGTTTCTCCTCCTTCGGCGTCCTGCTCTACTACGCCATCGCCAACGCCTCCGCCTGGACTCTGACCCCCGACGAGGGCCGCCCCGCCCGGCCGATCCCCGCCGTGGGCCTGGTCGGCTGCCTCGTCCTCGCCTTCGCGCTGCCCTTCGCCTCGGTCGCGACCGGTGCCGCGGTGGTGGCCGCGGGCGCCGCCGCCTACGGCATCCGCCACGCGATGGCCGCCCGCGCCGGTCGGCGGTGAAGCCGAAGCCGAGGGCCTGGTGACCGCCGCTCATCGCCTGCGTCCAGAGCACCCCGTCGTGCTACCCGAAGTGGCTAAACGATGACGTTCGGTGATTATGTCGGGGGAAATGGGGGAGGGTCCGTGATGTCAGGACCTGATCGGCCTCGGCGCCGGGCGCTCCTGGCAGGCAGCCCGCCCGCACGGTGCCGCCGTGGCCGGTGCGCCGCGGTCCACGACCGATGCACTCGGGAGGCATCCGATGGTTCACCGCACGGTCCTCCGGCGCCGCGTCGCGATGATCCTCACGGCGGGCGCCGTCTCCGCCGTCTCCGCGTTCTCCGCCGGCACGGCCTCGGGGCGGGCGTCCGACATCGACTGGAAGGCCGTGGGCCACGCCATCGGCCGGCCGCTCAAGACCGAGGCCCAAGGGGTGCACACCGCCGAGTGGCTGCGCACCGACCTGCACGTGGTCAACGCCGGCGTGCGGGAGAACCCCGGCATGGAACTGAACGCCGAGGCGTCCTTCAAACGGACCTCCCCCGGCAGAGCCCTCATGATCGGCGAGGTCACCCTCACCGGCCCCGAGGTGGGCAAGGTCACCGACGCCCTGCAACGCGGCGGCGTGCGGGTCACCGCGCTGCACAAGCACATCCAGTACGAGACCCCGCGGCTGTGGTGGCTGCACTACTGGGCGCTGGGCGACCCGGTCCGCATCGCCCGCACCCTGCGCGCCGCGCTCTCCCGCACCGGCATCCCCCTCGACCAGAAGGAGGAGGGGCGGCGGCGCATCGCCCTGGACACCGCGGCGCTGGACCGCATCATCGGCGCCAAGGGCGAGAACGAGAACGGCGTCCTGCAATACCACATCCCGGTCGCCCGGAAGATCACCGACACCCGTGCCCACATCACCCTGCCGTATCTGATGGAGGCCTCCACCCTGCTGATGTTCCAGCCCCTCGGCGGCGGACGTGCCGCGGTCAACGGCGACTTCGTCATGACCGCCGACCAGGTCAACCCCGTGATCAAAGCCCTGCGCTCCCGCGGCATGACGATCATCGAGGTGCACAACCACCTGCTGTACGAACGCCCCCGCCTGTTCTACCTGCACTTCTGGAAGACCGGAGACGCCACCGCACTCGCCCGCGACCTACGCGCCGGCCTCGACCAGCTCCACCCACCCCGCTCCTGAACCCCCACCTCGTCGCCGACGAGAGCCGTCAGAGGGGGTTGAGGCGGGCCTTGAGCAGGCAGAACTCGTTGCCTTCGGGGTCGGCGAGGACGTGCCATGACTCCTCGCCGGTCTGGCCGATGTCGGCAGGGCGCGCACCGAGCTTCAGGAGGCGTTCGAGTTCGGCGTCCTGATCGCGGTCGGTGGCGTTGACGTCGATGTGCAGCCGTGACTTGCCCTTCTCCGGCTCGTCCCTGCGGCTGAGGATGATCGTCGGCTGCGGGCCGCCGAACCCTTCGCGCGGCCCGATCTCGACGCAGTCCTCCTCGCGATCGAGCACCACGAAGTCCAGGACCTCGCACCAGAACCGCGCCAGCACCTCAGGGTCGCGGCAACCGAGCACGAGCTCACTGATACGGCATGCCATGGACGGAATCTCCTCTCAGGTCGGGACCCGCCGGGATGACCGCGCGGATCTCATGGGCTTCCGCGCGACCGTACCGAACGAGGCGAGCGGCGGCGAAGGGATTTCGAACGCGCTCTAGAGCCGCAGGTCGAGGATCAGGGCGCGGTGGTCGGACACCTCGGGTGCGGTGGCGATCTCGAATCGGGCGACGGCGGAGGGGTCGGAGACCAGCAGGTAGCCGGCGTGCCGGACGGGCTTGGGGTAGTGGGACGTTCTGGTGTCGGCGTCGCGGACCAGGTCGGTGAGGTCGAGGGAACCGAGGATCGTGAACGTCTCGCTGCCGGGCAGCAGGTTGAAGTCGCCGCACACGATGGTCAGGTCGTCCTTCTCGCGTGCTCCGGCGACGAGTTCGGCGAGGCGTTCGGCCTGGGCGCGGCGGGCCGGGGTGTCGTCCTTGCCGTGGGCGTCTCGCAGGCCGTGGAAGTTGACGATGGTGACGAACCGGGCGGACCGGCGGTCGTGGACGCGTACCGCCAGTGCCGCGCGGGGCCGGCCGGCGCTGGGCCACCGGTCGTGGTGGTCGAGGTAGGCGCCGTGCACGAACTCCGCGCGGGTGCCGACGAGGGGGAGCGCGTGCGAGACGAAGGTGGCGAGACCGAAGTCCTGCTGGTGCCGGCGGTGCTGTGCGTCGTGCACGGGGCCGGAGTCGCTCACCGCGAACATGCCGTGGTGTCCCGGGAGGCGGACTCCGATGTCGGTCATCAGATCGGCTCGTTGCGGCAGTGACCGCGCGGAGTCCTCGAAGCGGGTCCATCCGTCGAGCCCCGGTGTCCGGGTGACCTCCTGTAGGCACAGGACGTCGGCTTCGCAGGTGTCGAGCCAGGCGGTGAAGTCGTCGAACAGCGCGCCGCCCCAGGCGTTCAGGGAGATGATCCGCATGGCGACGAATGTAGACCGGGCCGGGCGGCCACGCATCTGGACGGCCGTCCCCGCCTTCTACCGCGGCTCCGTCTCGTCGACGTTCTGGATGACCCAGTCGATGAACTGGCCCTTCAACGCGCCGTAGCGCCGGGGTTCGCCTCCGCTGAGCTCCAGGGCGAGCCTTTTGATCGCGGAATAGGCGGCAGCCACGCTCTCGCGGCTCTGGATCAGCCGGTAGAAGACCCGTTCATCGCTGGCGTGCCACGCCTCGGGCGTGACGAGGTGGATGTGAAGGTCGGGGCGCGTGGTCCCGGGCCGGTACCGGCGGAACATGGTGCGGGCCCGTTCGTCGAGCGAGACCGCCTGGAGCCCCGCCCGGGCGAGACGGGACCTGGCCTGCGGCAGGTCGTCCGGCAGGACCTGGACCATGAGATCCACGACCGGTTTGGCCAGGATATTCGGGACGAGAAGGCTGCCGATCGGTTCGATCTCCCGCACGAGCGGCCCGAGGAGTTCGGTGACGACCGCCATGTCGGCCTTGAACCGGGCGGCCCCGCTCTCATCGTTCAACGCCAGTTCGACGCTGTACCCATAGCGCCCCCGCCCGTCCCGCTCATCGCCGCTGTACGTGGACATCGACCCTCACCGTGGAAGTGGATCTCACCATTGTGCGCAACGGATCGTGTCCCCACACCCCGATCCGCCCGGTCGGTCATCACGCTTCTCACCGTGACGAGACCGGCGTTCAGCGTGCTCGTGCCCGGACTTACGCGGGGTACAAGCCGGATTCAAGTAGGTGTCAAGTCACGTGTCGCATGCTCGGGGCGTCGGTTCGGGGAGGTGGAGACGCAGCCTCCGGGACCGGGAGTCATGGGCGGCGCCGGAAGGGCGCGTGACGAAAGGGTCGTGATGACGGGGAACGTGCATGACGGGTGCGGGGCGCACGCCGTCGTGATCGGAGGGAGCATCGCCGGGCTGCTGGCCGCGCGGGTGCTCAGTGACGGTTTCACCAAGGTGACCGTGCTGGACCGTGACGAGTTCACCGGGCTGGACGCGCCGCGTAAGGGCGTTCCGCAGGGGCACCACA
>JAFACJ010001049.1 GCA_023425615.1 Actinomycetes bacterium | reverse complement strand
GTCGAGCGCGTTGTAGGAGGGGTTGAGCTCGCCGTCGGGGTACCAGCGGTAGAACGGCGCTCCCGTGTCGTCCAGGGCCCGGCCGGGAAAGGCCGTCCAGTCGATGAGGCGTGCGGCGTCCAGCCAGAACTTCTCCGGATCGGTCAAGCTCAGCCGGTAGCCCTCGGAATAGGCTCCCATCTTCATGCCCCTCACATCCGTCATGGGTCTCGCGCCCGTCCTCACCCTACGCGCACCGCCCGGCGGGGGCGGTGCGGGTCGCCGCGCCTGTGGACGACGGCGGAGGGGCGTCCATCACTAGTCCCCACTTACCCGTCATGTCACCCCAGAGCACGACATTTCACCTCGACCCGTCGTACGGCAGAGGGTGATGCGGCTGATCCGCCAGGGCGATGCGCCGGAACCGCGCATCTCATACGTTGTTCTTCAGATATCGAGACACCCAGGCTCCGGGGCCCGACGGCCCCCGAGGGACGGAGAGCGAACATGGCGTACGCGCCCCCCGCGGAGTTCCCCGCGTACGACGAGGACCCCCCGCCGCCGCGGCGGCGGAGGGGCCGCCGCCTGGGCCTGATCCTCCTGGTGGTGCTCGCGGTCCTGCTGGCCGGGACCGTCGTCGGCTACTTCAGCCTGAACGGGCGCCTCGCCCGTGAGAAGGCGCTGGTCGACTACGCGGGCCGGCTCGATGACACCCCGGGCACCAACTGGCTCATCGTCGGCTCCGACAGCCGCGAGGGGCTGACGAAGGCAGACCGCAAGAAGCTGCGGACGGGCAGCGCGCAGGGCAAGCGCACCGACTCCATCATGCTGCTGCACTACGGCTCGGGCGGCACCACGCTGATGAGCATCCCGCGCGACTCCTACGTCGCCATCCCCGGCCACGGCGAGAACAAGATCAACGCCGCCTACGCCATCGGCGGCTCCGACCTGCTGGTCGAGACGGTGGAGAAGGCGACGCGCATCCGCATCGACCACTTCGCCGAGATCGGGTTCGGCGGGTTCGTCGGCGTGGTGGACGCCGTGGGCGGGGTGCACGTGTGCGTGGACAAGGCCATCAAGGACCCCAAGGCGGGCATCGACCTCAAGAAGGGGTGCCAGGACCTCAGCGGCGCGGAGGCGCTGGGCTTCGTGCGGACCCGCCAGTACGCCAACGGCGACCTGGAGCGGATCAAGAACCAGCGGAAGTTCTTCTCCGCGCTGATCGACAAGGCGACCTCGCCGGGGACGCTGCTCAATCCGTTCCGCAGCATCCCGCTGGCCTGGAACTCCACCGGGAACTTCACGGTGGACGAGGGCGACTCGCTGTTCGACCTGTCGCGCATGATGCTCGCCATGCGCGGTCTTTCGGGCGGGGACGGCAGGACGCTGAGCGTGCCGTTCGGGAGCTTCGGCTCCAGCCCGTCGGTCGGCTCCTACCTTGTCTGGGACAAAGCCAAGTCCGAAAAGCTGTTTACGGCCCTCCGGAATGACCAGCAGATTCCCGAGGACGTCGTATGACGTTCTTTTACCCTGCGCCGTCCTCCCGCTTCAGGTAGCGGGGAATCACTCTCAGTAACCGAGAGTGCATCCGAAGGTGTAGGCAGTCATGATGAAGAAGTACCTTAAGTGGGGCAGTATCGCCTTCGTCGCCTGGTACATCGTGAACCGCCCGGACGGCGCGGCCAACGTGGTGCAAGGGACGCTCAACGGACTCGGTGGCGCCGCCGACTCGCTTTCGACGTTCATGACGAGCGCGATCCCCTGAAACACGAGGAACGTTCGAGCCCCGGCCCTTTTGGGGCCGGGGCTCTCCTTACGCGCCGTGAAGTCTTACGATGGAGCCGACCGGAGTGGCGATGGGGCCACATGAAAGTCTCTTTACGGGCTATCAACGGTGGGCACAACTGAATCGGGTCAGTGTGTCACTGCGTACTTGAGGACGGCGCCTGATGAACAAAAGGGTCCGCTATGTGGCCATCGCCTTCGTCATCTTCTATCTGATCAGCCAGCCGAGGGCGGCTGCCGATGTGGTGAACAACGCGCTCTCCGCCATCGGAGACGCCGGCAACCAGCTCGGTCTGTTCGTCAGTTCGCTGGGCACCTGACGCCAGGTCCTGACACGGTCGAGCCGTCCCGCCGGGGCTGACTATGATCGCCGCATGTCTGTCTTCGATGTGGAGATCCAGTCCTTGCAGGGCGGCCCGGCCGATCTGGCCCGGTACCGGGGCAAGGCCGTGCTCGTGGTCAACGTCGCCTCCAAGTGCGGTCTGACGCCCCAGTACTCCGGGCTGGAGGAACTGCAGAAGAAGTACGCCGGGCGCGGTTTCACCGTCCTCGGCGTCCCCTGCAACCAGTTCCTGGGCCAGGAGCCCGGAACCCCTGAGGAGATCGCGCGGTTCTGCTCGACCACCTACGGGGTCACCTTCCCGCTCACCGAGAAGGTCGAGGTCAACGGGCCCGAACGCCATCCCCTCTATCAGGCGTTGGTGGACACCCCCGACGCCGCCGGGCACACCGGCGACATCCGCTGGAACTTCGAGAAGTTCCTCATCGCCCCCGACGGCACCGTCACCCGCTTCAGCCCGCAGACCGAGCCCGACGACGACGCGCTCGTCGCGGCGATCGAAGGCGCCCTTCCGTAGGATCCGCGGCCCGGCTCTTGCCCCGTATCGCATGATCGGTTTAGATTCGCGTTCCACCCGAGCCGACGTGAGGGGCCTTTGACCCATGGGCTGGACGGCCGCCGACATCCCCGACCTGACCGGCAGACGCGCCGTCGTGACCGGCGCCAACCGCGGGCTGGGTCTGTACACCGCGCTGGAGTTGGCGAGGCGCGGCGCCGAGGTGGTGCTCGCCTGCCGCGACCCCGAGCGCGGCGGTGCCGCGCGCGAGCGGGTGGCGGCGGTCGCGCCCGACGCGGCGTCGGTGTCCCTGGACCGGCTCGACCTCGCCGACCTGTCCTCGGTGCGCTCCTTCGCCTCCCGCCGGGCGAAGGAGCCGCTGGACCTGCTGGTCAACAACGCCGGGGTGATGGCGGTGCCGCGGTCGGTCACCGCGGACGGCTTCGAGACGCAGTTCGGCGTCAACCACCTCGGCCACTTCGCGCTGACCGGCCTGCTGCTGCCGGCCCTGCTGGAGGGGCGCGACGCGCGGGTCGTCACCGTTTCCAGCTTCGCCTCCTGGATGGGCCGTATCGACTTCGCCGACCTCCAGTGGGAGCGCCGGTACTCGCGCTGGGGCGCCTACGGCCGTGCCAAGCTGGCCAACCTGCTGTTCGCCAAGGAACTCGACCGCAGGGTCGAGGGGGTGATGAGCCTCGCCGCCCACCCGGGGTATGCGGCGACCAATCTGATGACGTCCTCCGCCAAGCTGGTCCGCAATCCCCTGGAGGCGACCGCCTACTGGATCGGGAGCCGTACCGTCGCGCTGTCCGGGGCGTCCGGCGCCCTGTCCACGCTGCGCGCGGCCACCGATCCGGCGGCGCGCGGCGGCCAGGTCTACGGGCCGCGCCTGGTGATGCGCGGGTCGCCGGCCATCGGCAGGCTCAGCTCACGGGGTGACGACAGGGCGCTGGCCCGCCGGCTCTGGGAGGTCTCCGCCGAGCTCACGGGCGTCGACTACTGAGTGGATTGCGCTGAATGCGCGTTTTGTCGTTATGCGGTGTCGCCGATGCGGCGGGCCAGCAGCAGCACCGTGGCCATCGGCAGCGCCAGCAGGAGCAGCAGCGCCGACAGCGCGGCGTAGGACAGCGCCGCGACGAGCACCCCCGCGACCAGGCTCCCGGCCGCCGCGCCCCCGTTCATCAGCAGGTCCGACAACCCCTGGACGGACGGCCGCAGGTCCACCGGCACGGACTCGGTCAGCAGCGCCGAACCCGCCACGATCCCGCACGACCAGCCCAGGCCCAGCAGGACCAGCGCCACGCCCGCCTGCGCCACCGAGTGCGGGGAGGCGGTGCCCGCGACGACGGCGGCGAGCACCACCAGCGCCTGGCCGCCCACCAGCACCGGGACATGCCCGAACTGGTCGGCGCACCAGCCCACCAGCGGCGAGAGCGCGTACATGCCGGCGATGTGCAGGCTGATCACCACCCCGACGGTGCCGAGCCCGGCCCCGCCGTGGTCGAGGTGGACCGGCGTCATCGACATCAGCGCCACCATCGCGGTGTGGCTCACCGCGATCGCCGCCACCGCCACCCTGGCGCTGGGGGAGCGGCCCAGCACCCGCACGCCCGTCCGCAGCGAGCGGTCCGGCGGTATCTCCCCGCGGGAGCTGCCCAGATGCGCGACCCGCAGCGGATCGGGGCGCAGCCCGGCGAAGACCGCCAGCGAGGCGAGGGCGAAGACCGCGGCGGCGAGGGCGTAGACGCCGCGGTGGCCGCCGATCGCCTCGGTCCTTCCGGCCAGCAGCGGGCCGAGGACCGAGCCGCCGGTCGAGGCCCACACGATGATGCTGAGGTCGCGGGCGGCGTGGCCGGGCCGGGAG
>JAFACJ010001041.1 GCA_023425615.1 Actinomycetes bacterium | reverse complement strand
GCCCTGCACGGGGTGCTCGCCGACGCGTG
Organism: Actinomycetes bacterium; assembly: GCA_023425615.1. Taxonomy (GTDB): domain Bacteria; phylum Actinomycetota; class Actinomycetes; order Streptosporangiales; family Streptosporangiaceae; genus Actinocorallia. The sequence goes on along the minus strand of JAFACJ010001041.1, from coordinate 2,602 downwards.
CGGCGTGCCCGCGGCCACGGCCGCCGCGATCTGCGCCGCCGTCACGGCGGGCCGGCCGATGGACGTGCTCGCCGTGCCCGCCCTCACCGGCGGCCTCGCCGACCCGCACTTCCGGCTCGCCCACCGCAGGATAGGCCGGTTCGCGCTGCTCGCCGCGAAGCTGGGCCTGACGCCCGCCGAGGTCACCGCGGTCTTCCACGACCAGGACCTGGTCGCGAAGTTCCCCGAGGGCCTGGCGCTCCCGCCGGGCGTGTCCGCGTTCGACGCGCTCCTCGAAGGCTGGGACGGCCGCGTCCTCGTGTTCGCGGGCACCGGCTACTGGACGTACTCCGCCGCCACCCACGCGCTGGCGGACCCCGTGCCGAAGCCGCTGACGGAGCTCTCGCCCCGGTTCGCGGCCCTGAGCGGGATCGACGCCGCGTTCACCCTGCCCTCGGGCGAGGAGTGGCTCGTCGGCCGCACCGCCGAAGGCGCTTCGCGGGCGTTCACCCGCGAGCCGGGCGGCACCCGCTGGGCGCCGCGGGAGCAGACCTGGGGCCGGATCAAGAACGCCTTCGCCGACCCCGCCCGCGTCGACGGGGCCTTCGCCGACTCCGACGGCCGCGTCTACCTGTTCAGCGGCGACCAGTACATCCGCTACTCGACCCCCGACCTCACCTACGTCGACGAGGGGTATCCGCGTCCCGCCGCCGAGTGGGCCGAACGCGAGGGCCTCGGCCCGCTCGCCGCGCCGCTGGACGCCTTCCAGGGCCCGGACGGCCGCGTCCACGTCCTCATCGGGGCCGAAGAATGGGGGCGCGTCCGCTCCTCGTTCGACGCGCTCGAAAGCCTGGACGCCGCCTACACGACCGCCTCGGCGGTGCACCTGGTGGCGGGCGGCCAGACCGTCCGCTACTGCGACAGCATCGAGAACGCGGGCGTCCGCGTCGAGGAGGGCTTCCCCCGGCGGACCGCCGACTTCCCGCCGCGGTTCGAGAGCGGCGTCGAGGCCGCCTTCACCGGCGCCGACGGCGTCCTGCACCTGTTCAAGGACGGGGCCACGATCGCCGTCGGCGCCGATCCCGAGGCCGTGCCGACGGCCGAGCGGTGGGGCGTTCTGGCCGACGTCCTGCACGAGGGCAGGGCCGACTCCGTCCTCGCCGGCCTCGACGGCCGGACCTACCTGTTCTCCGGCGGGACCTACCTGCGCTACTCCGAAGGCCGCACCGTCGACTCCGGCTACCCGCGCTCCATCGCCCGCGACTTCGCCGGGCTCGACCGCGTCGAGGCCTCCTTCGTCCTGGACGGCGCGACGTACCTCTTCGGTTCCGGCGGCCTGCTGTTCGAGCTGGAGGACGCCCTCCACGACGACATCGTCCGCGGCGAACTCGACCCGGCGCTGCGCAACCGCTTCGCCGCCCACGGCCTCACCGTCACCGGGCTGACGGGGTCCGCGCCCGAGTGGTCGCTCACGACGGCCGAGGGCGTGGCGCTGACCGTCCGGGCCGAGGGCCTGCGGATGAAGGTCCGCGCCGACGGCTCGCCCTTCCACGTCCGCTACTCCACCCAGGACTACCGGACGCCCGACGCGGGCTTCCCGCGCCCGCTGTCCGACAACTGGTGGAACATGCCGGCGGGCCTGCACCTCGGGCCCGTCGACGCGGTCTTCACCGGGGCCGACGGGCGCACCCGTCTGTTCGCGGGCGACCGCTTCGTGACGTTCGACGCCCGGCACCGCTGGTGGTCGGAGCCGAAGACGCTCCGCGAGCACTGGGACAGCCTCCCGTTCGACCGGGTGGACGCCGCGTTCACCGACGCGGACGGCCGCACGTACGTGTTCTCCGGCAGCCGGTTCGTCCGCTACTCGACCGCCGACCTCACCCAGGTCGACGACGGCTACCCGCGGAACATCGCCGGCCACTGGGACAGGGTCCGCAACAACATCCAGCGGACCGGCCGGGTCGACGCCGCGCTCGTCCGCGAGGCCGCCGAGAAGATCGACGGCGTCGAGGTCCTGCGCTCCCACACCTATCTGTTCTCCGGCGACCAGTACTTCCGCTACTCCGCGGACTCCTACGGGTCCGTCGAGCCCGGGTATCCGCGGCTCGTCTCCGAACTCCGCGCGGAGCCCGGGTTCGCCGCCCTGGACGCCGTGCTCGAAGGCGTCGACGCGGCCTACGCCGACCGGCGCACCGCCTACCTGTTCAGCGGCGGCCTCTGCCACGCCGTCTCGGCCTCCACGTACCGCAGGTACGACGACCTGGGCCTCGGCCAGATCAGGTGCGCGTTCATCGAGGACGGCAGCGTCATCGTGAGCGGGGGCGCCTACCACGAGGGCGACTGGACGAAGCGCTCCGCGCTGGAGGGCGCCGAGGTCTCCTCCCGCCCGTTCCGCCCGCGGACGCTGCGGACCGTGCCCGAGCGGTACCGGCGCGACCTCGACGCCGTCCTCATGGGCGCGGACGGCAACACCTACCTCTTCCAGGGCTCCCAGGTCTTCAACACCCAACTGAACCGCGCCTACCCGCTCGCCGACGAATGGGGGCGGCCGCGCAACACCGTCCACCAGGAGAACCGGGTGGACGCGGCCTTCGTCGGCCGCGACGGCCGCACGTACCTGTTC
>JAFACJ010001019.1 GCA_023425615.1 Actinomycetes bacterium | reverse complement strand
CGTGGTGCCCTACCTGATCTCGAACAGCGTCGGCAACGACCGCCAGGAGGCACGCGCCGCGTTCTCGGAGACCGTGAAGGTCCTGGACGCGGCGGCGAGAGGGGCCACCGTCGCGCCGACTCCGGATCTGGAGGGGTTCCTGCACTTCGTGCTCGACGGTGGGAGCTCGCACTACGGCAGCCCGGCGGCCGCGATCATCTGCGGTGACCGAGCCGCACCGCGCGACCCCGAGGTCTACTGGCGCGACATCCAGCGCAGCCGGGACCGGCACCCCCTCTTCGGGCCGATCACCAATAACATCTCGCCCTGCGCCTTCTGGAACGAGCCGCCCCGCGAACCGCCGACCAGGATCGCCAACGACGCCGGCGCGCTGATCATCTCGACCACCGGCGACACCGCCACCACCTACCGGGGCAGCCTGGCCACCCATCGGCTGCTGACCGGGTCCCGTCTGCTCACCCTGGACGGAGCCATCGCCCACGGCGTGTACGGCGAGTACGGCGACGCCTGCGTCGATGAGAAGGTGAACGCCTACCTGGAGTCGGGAAGGCTGCCCGCCGGAGATCTGACCTGCCGCAAGTGAGGCAGGGCCCCGCCCGTGGGAACGGGCGGGGCCTCGGCGGCCTGACCGCGTGCGTGCGGGGGCGGTCAGCCGGTGGTAAGCGGCCCGTCAGTGTGCTCGCCGAGAGTGGTGCCATCGACGACGAAGGCAGGGAGCGGGCTGTGGACAAGAAGGTTCTGATCTCGGGGGCGGGCATCGCGGGTCCGGCGCTGGCGTTCTGGCTGGCCCGGTACGGGTGCGAGGTGACGGTAGTGGAGCGGGCGCCGGGGGTGCGGCCGGGCGGGCAGGCGGTGGACTTCCGCGGCGAGGTGCATCTGTCGGTGCTGGAGCGGATGGGGATCTTGGAGGAGGTCCGCCGGCACCGGACCGGCAACGGGCCGCTGCGCATGATCGACGCCGAGGGGCGTGACCTCGTGACGCTGCCCGCCTCCTTCGCCGGCGGCGCGGTGGAGATCCTCCGCGGTGATCTGGCGCGCATCCTCCACGAGCTGACCGAGGACACCGTGACCCATGTGTTCGATGACTCGATCACCTCGCTGACCGACACCGGGGACGGGGTCGAGGTCGCCTTCGAACGCGGCGCCCCCGCCGTCTTCGACCTGGTGATCGGCGCGGACGGGCTGCACTCCAACGTGCGCCGCCTGGCCTTCGGCGAGGAGTCGCGGTACGTCGAGGACTCGGGCTACCACGTGGCGATCTTCGAGGCGCCCAACCGGCTGCGGCTGGAGAGCGACGTCCTGCTGTACAGCGAGCCGGGCCGGGGCCTGGCGCTGTACCCGATCCAGGGCGGCGGGTCCGCCAACGTGATGTGCGTGTTCGAGGCCGGCCGCGTCGACGTCGATCGCCGTGATCTGGCGGGGCAGCGGCGGCTGATCGCCGAGCGGTTCGCGGGGATGGGCTGGGAGGCACGGACCCTCCTCGGGGACCTGGCACAGGCGCCGTACTTCTACTTCGACTCCATCAGCATGGTGAAGATGGACTCCTGGACCAGGGGACGTGTCGCGCTGCTCGGTGACGCAGGGTACGGCGCCACCTGCGGCGGCATGGGCACCGGTCTCGCCGTCGTGTGCGCCTACGTCCTGGCCGGGGAGCTCGCCGCCGCCGAAGGCGACCACCGGCTCGCCTTCGCCGCCTACGAGCAGCAGATCAAGAAGTTCACCAAGGCCTGCCAGCAGGTCGCCGGCGGCGTCGGCCCCTTCTTCGCCCCCAAGAACCTCCGCCGCCGCACCCTGACCTACAAGGTCCTCACCGCCGGCCCGATGCTGCGCGTCCTCGACAAGCTGACCACCAAGGCCGCCACCTCGATCACCCTCAAGGACTACCCGACCCCGGCCCGCACGATCTGACCCGCGATGGCCGGAGCAGGCGAAGGGGCGGGGCCGACGTGACGCGCCCCGCCCCTTCGCCGGATCCGGTTCACCGCCAGGGCTTTGCCGCCGCTCGTCAGATGTCGAGTTTGGTGGTGGTGGGGCGGCACTCCCGGAGTCTGCGGGCGGCGGTGGTGGAGCGGGCGGCGGCGGTGCGCAGGGCCGGTTCGGCGGCCTTCCAGAAGGGGGCCGGGGCGTTCGCTGCGGCGGGGAGGGCCAGGAAGGTCTCCCAGAAGGCGTCGGTTGCGGCCGGTGGGAGGGCGGCGGCCTGGGCGAACGCGGCGAGGACAGGCGGCAGGGCCGGTGCGGGTGGGGTGCCGGCGGCGGTGGACTTCAGTATGAGGGACGACAGCCGGGCGTATGCGACTGCCGGTGCGGCTTTTTTGAGGGTGCGTGCGTATGCGGTGAGGGCTGAGGCGGTGAGACCTCCGTAGGCGGCGAACTCCTCGTGGGTGCGCCAGCGCTGTTCGTCGTCGAGGGGGAGACCCGTTTCCTTCTCGCTCTTGCGTGCGCGGGCGAACAGTCTGGCGGCCAGCGCGCTGTTACGGGTCGCCAGGCCCATACGGCCCGCCTTGTCCCAGAAGGCCGTCTGATGGCTGAGGGGCAGGTAGGAGGCGGCGTCCTCGAACTCGGCCAGCAGGACCGTGGGTTTCAGGTCCGCCGGGTAGTGCGGGGCAAGACGGACACGGCGTTCGGGCAGCCACAGCGAGTTCATGATGGTGAACGCCAGGTCGGCGTGCCCGGGGTCGTGGACGGCGGCCCACAGCGGGTAGAGCGGTTCCGCGCCGGTGCCGCGTCCGACGGTGACGCCGACGGTGGGGGCGCCGAAGCCCTGTGAGGCCAGGTGCGCGTCAAGGGCGGCCGCGATGCCGTCGTCGATCAGCCGCACCATCGGCTCATCGCCCAGCAGAGGGTGCGGGTACGCGCGTGTCCGCACCACGACGCCCTCGGTCTCGGACGCCGGTAGCAGGCCCACCGCCAGCGCGGCGGCGGGGCCCGGTCGCCGCACGCCCTCCGGTAGCGGCTGCCAGGGGCGTCCTGCGGGGTCTCCTCTGTTCTCCCGCAGGTAACGGTCGTTGTCCTGGGTGCGTTCGGTCATGCGGACGCCCTCGGACCAGGCGACGGCGTCGACCTCCGACAGCGGCAGGATCCGCTCTCCCGCGCCGACCCAGATCAGGTGCCCGGTGACGGTCGGCGCGTTGTGCTTGCCCGCGCCGATCCAGTAGCGCGCCTGGACGGGTTCGCCCTCGCTGACCAGGTCCAGGACGATGTATCCGCCCACCACGCGCTCGCGGCCGGGACGCGGCCACGCACGCGACAGCCGGGGGAACGCCAGGTCGGCGTAGGCGGTGACGGCGTCGCCCTCGGGCGCCGGCGGCCTGCGGTGCACGTCACGGCCGAGCTGGCTGAGGAACTGGCGGATCCCGAGCCGGGACGCGGTCTCGCGCAGTTCGTCGAGGTCGTCCAGCAGGACCGGGTGGGGGATGACGACCTCCGTCCAGCCGGCCGTGACGTCCCGCCCGTCGGTTCCCAGCAGGTGGACGCCCTCCGCGTCGACACCGCGCAGGAACCCTCGGCCGCCGTCCGGTCCGGTGACGAACGTGTCGGTGAGCGACTCGCGCCAGCACCTGTCGTGCCACAGCACGGCCAGCAGCTCCGCCGAGAGGGGGTGGCCGCCGGACATCCACGCCTCGACGGTGTACCAGCAGTCGCGCCGGTGCCGCCGGTAGCCGTCGGACAGCCAGCGGAAACGCCGCCCCACCGGTGTGTCCTCGACCTCAGACGGTACGTAGCGCAGCGGATTCCCCCCGATGCGGCGGGCGTCCACCCGCTCCCCGTCGAAGATCAGCTCGTATCCGTTCCCCGTGGGAAGCCACACCCCTGGTGCTTCCTTGAGCTCTTCGATCATGGGGGCATCCTCACACGCCCTATCCCCGATCAATGGCGAAAGGGATAAGAGGGGCCCTTCGCCGATCGTCATCCGGTTCCGGGGTCGCGGAGGGCTTCGGGGACGACGCCGCGGAGGTCGGCGAGGTCGGCGCGGGTGAGGTTGGCGCGGGTGAGGTTCGCGCCGGTCAGATCGGCGGAGATGAGGTAGGCGCCGGTGAGATCGGCCCTGGTGAGGTCGGCACCGGTGAGGACGGCGTTCGTGAGGTTGGCGCCGGTGAGATCGGCGCCGGTCAGGACGGCGTTCGTGAGGTCGGCGCCCTGGAGGTCGGCATTGCGCAGATCGGCCAGGACGAGGTTGGCGCCCGTCAGCGTCGCCTCCACGAGAGTGCCGTGGGAGAGGTCGGCGCGGATGAGGGTGGCGTCCTCCAGAAGGGCGCGGGTCAGATCGGCTTTGGCCAGGTGCGCGTCGGTGAGGTTCGCGCCGCCGAAGCGGGCGTCCTCGGCCTCCACCCTGGTCAGGGTCGCGTCGGTGAGGTTCGCGCCGTTCAGGTTCGCGGTCTGGAGTTCGGCCTGGTGGAGGTTGGCGGCGGTCAGGTCGGCGCCGCTGAGGTCGGCCTCTCGCAGATGGGCGGACTCCAGGTCGGCGTGGCTCAGATCGGCACCGGGCAGCGCCGCGTAGATGAGGGAGGCGTAGATCAGGTTCGCCCTGCGCAGGTCGGCTTCGCCGAGGAACGCCCTGGCGAGTTCGGTCTCCTCCATGGAGCACGCGCTCAGGCGGGCACGCCGCAGGTCGGCGTCCGCGAGGTTCGCGCCGGGGAAGAGCGCGCCCGCGGCACGCGCGTCGCTCAGGTCCGCGCCGCTGAGGTCGGCCCCCGCCAGGTTCGCGCGGGTGAGGTGGGCTTCCGTCAACCACGCGCCGCGCAGGTCGCCGTCCCGCACGATCGCCCCGGACAGGTCGGCGCGGCTGAGGTCGGCGCCCGACGCCCTGACACCCGTCAGGTCCGCGCCGGAGAACCGGGCGCCGACCAGTTCCGCCTCGGTGAGTTCGGCGCCCGCCAGTTCGGCCCTGTCCAGCTCGACTCCGGCGAAGACGGCGGACGCCACGCACACCCCGGCCCACCGGCCGCCGTCGTCCTCCTCGGCCGGGGGCGCGGGCTCGGAGCCGGGTGCGGCGATGACCGTCAGGAGCTCCGCCAGTTCGTCCGGTGTCGCCGGCGGGGCGGAGGCCAGGCGGCGCAGGGCCGAGACGGCCTCCGGGGAGAGGGCGGGGCCGCCGTGGCGCAGCCGTGCCACGGCCTCCGCGAGCAGGACGCCCACCCGGCCGTGTCCGGCGGGACGGAGAGGGGCGGCCGGGTCCGGG
>JAFACJ010001012.1 GCA_023425615.1 Actinomycetes bacterium | reverse complement strand
GTTCTGCGCGGTGCCCCAGTCCCAGGAGTTGAGGGGCGACGCCTGCGCGCTGGTGGTCAACGGCATCTTCAGCTCGTTCTTCCTGAATGTGAAGATCGCCTTCATCGTGGGGCTGCTCCTGTCGTCCCCGGTGTGGCTGTACCAGCTGTGGGCGTTCGTGGCGCCGGGCCTGCTGGCCAAGGAGAAGCGCTGGAGCCTGCTGTTCCTGGGGCTGGCGCTGCCGCTGTTCTTCGGCGGTGCGGCGCTGGCGTACGTCACCATCGAGAAGGGCCTGTCGATCTTCCTGGACTTCGCTCCGGAGAACGTGGCCCCGCTGATCACGGTGGACGAGTACCTCGGCTATCTGGTGACCATGCTGCTGGTGTTCGGGCTGGCGTTCGAACTCCCGCTGCTGGTGACGATTCTGAACCTCGCCGGGGCGCTGCCGCACAGTGTGATCAAGAAGTTCCGGCGCACGATCATCTTCCTGATCTTCGTGTTCGCCGCGGTCGCCACGCCCAGCCCCGACCCGTTCACCATGCTGGCGCTGGCCACCCCGGTGGTGGTGCTGTACGGGCTGGCCGACGTCGTTGCCTTCCTGGTGGACCGGCGGCGCGCCAAGCAGCCGTCGCTGTATGAGGGCCTGTCCGACGACGAGGCCTCGGTGATCGAGGACGGGCCGTCGGAGGTCGAGGAGCCCGCGTCCCTGGAGGAGCGCCGCTAGGGCGCCGCCGGGGTGCCGCCGGAGATCGGCAAACCCGTAACTCGGTGGGAATCGGGCCTGCTGAAACCATAGGCTGGTGGGTATGAGCAGTCCCGCCGAGCGCTATGCGGCCCACAAACGACAGGTCACGGAGAACGGGCCCGCTCTGCGGGACTTCCAGCACCTGTACGACTTCGACCTGGACGACTTCCAGATCCGTGGCTGCCGTGCCCTGGAGCAGGGCCACGGGGTCCTGGTCGCGGCGCCCACCGGATCGGGCAAGACCGTGGTGGGGGAGTTCGCCGTCCACCTCGCGTTGCGGGAGGGCCGTAAATGCTTCTACACCACGCCCATCAAGGCGCTGTCGAACCAGAAGTACGGTGATCTCCAGAAGCGGTACGGCGCGCGGAACGTCGGCCTGCTGACGGGCGACAACTCCGTCAACGGGGAGGCGCCGATCGTCGTCATGACGACGGAGGTGCTGCGGAACATGCTGTACGCCGGGTCGCAGACCCTGGCGCAGCTGGGCTATGTGGTGATGGACGAGGTCCACTACCTCGCCGACCGGTTCCGCGGCGCGGTCTGGGAAGAGGTGATCATCCATCTGCCGGACTCGGTGCGGGTGGCGGCGCTGTCGGCGACGGTGTCCAACGCCGAGGAGTTCGGCGAGTGGCTGCAGGCGGTGCGCGGCGACACCACGGTGATCGTCGACGAGCACCGGCCGGTGCCGCTGTGGCAGCACATGATGGTGGGCACCCGGCTGCACGACCTGTTCGTCGACGACGGGCGCGAGGGGCGTCCCAAGGTCAATCCGGAGCTGCGCCGGATCAGCCTCGACGACGTCCGCAAAGCCAAGATCAACAACAGCCGCAGGTCGGGGCGGCGCCGCGACCACCGTCCGGTGCGGTTCCGGCCGCCGGCCCGCTCGGAGGTGATCGAGCGTCTCGACCGGGCAGGGCTGCTGCCGGCGATCACGTTCATCTTCAGCCGGGCCGGCTGCGAGGCCGCGGTCTCCCAGTGCCTGTACTCGGGGCTGCGGCTGACGTCGCGGGAGGACACCCGGCTGATCCGGCAGATCGCCGAGGAGCGCACCGCCGACATCCCCGAGGCCGACAAGCAGGTGCTGAACTACCACGACTGGCTGGCGGGCCTGGAGCGCGGTATCGCCGCCCACCACGCCGGGATGCTCCCGGTGTTCAAGGAGGTCGTGGAGGAGCTGTTCGCGGCCAACCTGATCAAGGCGGTGTTCGCCACCGAGACCCTGGCGCTGGGTGTGAACATGCCGGCCAGGACCGTGGTGATCGAGAAGCTCGACAAGTGGAACGGCGAGCAGCACGTCGATCTCACGCCGGGGGAGTACACCCAGCTCACCGGGCGGGCCGGGCGGCGCGGCATCGACGTGGAGGGCCACGCGGTGGTGCTCTACCAGCCGGGCATGGACCCCGGCTCGGTCGCGGGCCTGGCCTCCACCCGCACCTACCCGCTGAACTCCAGCTTCCGGCCGTCCTACAACATGGCGGTGAACCTGGTGGGCGCCCTGGGCAGGGAGCGGGCGGCGACACTGCTGGAGGAGTCCTTCGCCCAGTTCCAGGCGGACCGCGCCGTCGTGGGGCTCGCCCGCCAGTTGCGCAAGGCCGAGGAGGCGATGGCCGGGTACGCCGAGGCCGCCCAGTGCCATATGGGTGACTTCATGGAGTACGCGGCGCTGCGCCGCGCCCTGTCGGACGCCGAGTCGGCGCTGTCGCGGGAGCGGGCGGGGGCGCGGCGCCTGGAGGTGGCGCGCTCGCTGGAGAAGCTGCGCCCCGGTGATGTGGTGGTGGTGCCCTCGGGCCGCAGCGCCGGTCTGGCGCTGATCCTCGACACCGGCGCGGCCAAGCGCTCGGACGGCCCGGCGCCGCTGGTGCTGCTGGACAGCCGGCAGGTCAAGCGGCTGACCCTCGCCGACTTCACCGCGCCCGCCGAACCCGTCGAGAAGATCAAGATCCCGAAGTGGTTCAGCCCGCGCAATCCCCAGCACCGCAAGGACCTCGCCGCCGCGCTGCGCGACAAGGTCCCGCACGGGGAGGCCAAGCGGCACCGCTCGCGCGGCGGCGGCACGGCCGGTGACGACGGCGAGATCCAGCGGCTGCGCGCCGAGCTGAGGCGGCACCCGTGCCACGGCTGCGACCAGCGCGAGGACCACGCCCGCTGGGCCGAGCGGTTCTTCCGCCTGGAGCGGGAGACGGCGGGGCTGCGGCGCCGGGTGGAGTCGCGCTCCCAGGTCATCGCCCGCACCTTCGACCGGGTCTGCGCGGTGCTGGAGCAGCTCGGCTACCTCAAGGACGGCGAGGTCACCGATGTGGGCAGGCGCCTCGGCCGGATCTACTCCGAGCTCGACCTGCTGACCGCCGAGTCGCTGCGCGAGGGCCTGTGGGAGGGCCTCGGCCCGGCGGAGCTGGCGGCGTGCGTGTCGGCGCTGGTGTTCGAGTCGCGCCAGCCCGACGACTCGGCGCCGCCGAAGATCCCGCCGGGGACGCGGGACGCGCTCACCCGGATGGTGCACCTGTGGGGCGAGCTGGAGGGCGTGGAGAAGGACAACGGGGTGTCCTTCCAGCGTGAGCCCGACCTGGGGTTCGCCTGGGCGGCCTACCGCTGGACCGGCGGTGAGGAACTGGACGAGGTGCTCATGGAGACCGGCATGACGGCCGGTGACTTCGTGCGGTCGGTCAAGCAGCTCATGGACCTGCTCGGCCAGGTCGCCGACGCGGCGGGCCCCGGTGAGATCAGGGACACCGCCCGCAGGGCGGCGGACGGGATGAAGCGCGGCGTGATCGCCTACTCCAGCGTCACCTGACCGCACCGCACCGCTCCCGGACCCCGCCTCAGGGCTCGTCCTGGGCCCTGGCGTAGGCGCGCAGCCCGGCGGGGTCCAGGACCGTGGTGCGGCGCCAGCCGGTCTCGACCAGTCCCCTCCGGCGCCACTCGCGCATCGCGCGGGCCACGGTCTCCCGCGAGGAGTCCACGCAGCTGCCCAGTTCGGCCTGCGACAGCGGCGGGATGCGCACGCCGCCGCCCGCGTGTGGCGAGCCGCTGTCGGCGGCGAGCTTCAGCACGAACAGCGCCAGCCGCGCCGCGCCGTGCCTGCCGCCCAGCGCCACGATGCGCTCGTCGGACTCGGCCAGCCGGCGCGCCGTGGAGCCGAGCACCTCGGGCCAGGCGCAGGAGTGCTCCTTGAGGAAGGCGGTGAACCGGGGGCGCGGCACCGTGAGCGCGGTCACCGCGTGCAGGGCGGTGACCGTCGCGGCACGGCCGCCGCCGGTGATCAGGCCGGTCTCGCCGAGGATCTCACCGGGGCCGCGTACCGCGATCACGCTGTCGGCGCCCTCCTCGTCGAGCTTCCAGACCTTGACCCAGCCTTCGCGCAGGACGAGCACATGGCCGGCCGGCTCGCCCTGCAGGCACAGATGCTCCCCGGCCCGGAACCGGCGGAGCCGCCCGCCCCGCAGCAGGGCGTCGCGGGCCGCCGGATCCAGGCTGGACCAGAACGTCGGACGGGTGAAGTCGCCGGCCATGGGCGTCAGGCGGCGGTGAGCTGGACCGCCGCGGTCCAGAGGGCGAACGACAGGGCGGTCCCGTAGGTCCACAGCCGGGCGCGGTGCGTCCAAAAGCGCCGGGTCTCCAGCCCGGCCAGGACCTGGACGTGGTCGGCCGCGGAGCCGAGCGAGGCCGAGGCGTGGTCGAGCAGGAGCACGATCCTGGTGCCCGCGCACAGCAGCGGCAGGACCAGGACGGCGAGGCCGAGCTGGGTGAGGGACAGGGGCCGCTGCGCCAGCATGAGCGCCTGGGCGAGCAGGCCCAGCGCCATCACGGCCACCGCCCATCCGGCCAGCGAGGTGTCGTGGTTGGACCGCCGTACGGCCTCGGCCAGCTCGGCGGAGGAGGCGTCGGGGCGGGTGAAGGGCTCGGGGCTGCGGAGCAAGGTCATGGTGCACCCTCCGGGGCGCGTCGGGGGGTTCTCTCCCATGGAGAACTCTCCTTAGGTAAGAAGAGTGCGTCGGAGGGACCGGAGAACGTGTGCCCGATGACACAGGGGGTTTCACAAAACCGCGAGGAGCCGTTTCACCGGTGATCCCAGGTTCCAGCGGGCCGCCAGCTCGCCCAGCGCCTCGGGGTCCCGGGGCGCGGACGGCAGCGCGTCCTCGACGTCCAGCGGCAGGTCGGTGACGACGCGGCACACCAGTTCGGCGGGGGCGAGGTAGTCGCGGGCGGCTTCCAGGCGTTTGCGGCTCCCGGCGGGGAACCCCTCGGACGTGCCGGAGTCCAGTGCCTCCAGCACGCCGGCCAGCGACCCGAACCGGGAGATCAGCGCGGCGGCCGTCTTCTCCCCGACGCCGGGGACGCCGGGCAGGCCGTCGCTGGGGTCGCCGCGCAGGACCGCGAAGTCGGCGTACGCGCGGCCGGGGATGCCGTACTTGGCGGCGACCTCCTTCTCGCCGACGGCCTCCAGGTTGCGCACGCCCCTGGCGGTGTAGAGGACCTGGACGTCGCGGTCGGCGTCGACGAGCTGGAAGAGGTCGCGGTCGCCGGTGACCACGTCGACGGGTCCGGCGTCCCGCGCGGCGAGGGTGCCGATGACGTCGTCGGCCTCGTAGCCGGGCGCGGCGGCGCGGGCCAGCCCCAGGGCGTCGAGGACGGCGTCGATGACGGGGAGCTGCGGGGTGAGGGTGTCGGGTGTCTCCTCCACCCAGCCCTCGGGCGCCGGCGCGGCGACGCGGTGCGCCTTGTAGGAGGGGATCGCCGCGACCCGGAACCGCGGCCTCCAGTCGGCGTCGAAGCAGCAGACGAGCCGGGTGGGGCGGCGCTCGGACACCAGTCTGGCGATCATGTCCAGCAGTCCGCGGACGGCGTTCACCGGTGTCCCGTCGGGCGCGGTCACCGACTCGGGCACGCCGAAGAAGGCGCGGAAGTACAGCGACGGGGTGTCCAGCAGCATGAGGCGTCCGGCGGGCATGGCACCACCTTAGCCCGGTCGGCGGGCCTCGGCGGGCGGCTCGGCTACCTTGGGGGACATGATCGACGACGACATGATGCGGCGGCTGTACCCGCCGGAACGCCTGGCCGGGGTGCGGGAGGCCGTGCGGGAGGACGGCCTGGGCGCGGTGCTCCTGACACCGGGTCCCGACCTGCGGTACGTCAGCGGCTATGACGCGCACGCCCTGGAGCGGCTGACCTGCCTGGCGGTCCCCGCCGAGGGCGAGCCGTTCCTGGTGGTGCCGCGGCTGGAGCTGCCCGCGGCGCAGGCGTCGCCGGCGGGGCGGCTGGGGCTGGAGTTCGTGCCGTGGGAGGAGACCGAGGACCCGTACGCGCTGGTCGCGGCCCGGCTGCCGGAGGGCGGCGAGGTCGCCGTGGCCGACCAGATGTGGGCGATGATGGTGCTGCGGCTGCGCGACGCGATGCCTGGCGTGCGGCAGGTCGCGGCCGGTGAGCTGATGCGGCGGCTGCGGATGCGCAAGAGCCCGGCGGAGGTGCTGGCGCTGCGGGAGGCGGGCGCCGCCATCGACCGCGTCCACGCTCAGGTGCCGGGGCTGCTGCGGCCCGGACGCACCGAACGGGAGGTCGGCCGTGACATCGCCGAGCTGATCCTGGCCGAGGGGCATGTGAGCGTCGACTTCGTCATCGTCGGGTCGGGGCCCAACGGCGCCAGCCCCCACCACGAGCTGTCCGACCGGGTCATCGGGCGGGGGGACCCGGTCGTCGTCGACATCGGCGGCACCATGCCGAGCGGGTACTGCTCGGACTCCACCCGCGTGTACGCCGTGGGGGAGCCGCCCGCGGAGTTCCGCGAGTACTACGGGGTGCTGCTGGAGGCGCAGGAGGCGGCGGTGCGCGCGGTGCGGCCCGGGGTGGCGCCGGAGGCGGTCGACGCCGCGGCCCGCGACCTCATCACGGCGGCCGGGTACGGGGAGTACTTCGTGCACCGCACCGGGCACGGCATCGGGTTGCAGACGCGCGAGCACCCCTACATCGTCAGCGGCAACACCGAGCCGCTGGAGCCGGGCATGGCGTTCTCCGTCGAGCCGGGCATCTATCCCGGCGCGCACGGCGCCCGCATCGAGGACATCGTGGTGTGCACCGAGGACGGCCACGAGCGGATGAACACCCTCCCGCGGGAACTCGTCATCGTGGGCTGAGGCACGGGCGGCGGGGGCGGCCCGTAGGGGGTTCGCCGCCCGCCGCCCGGGTGCGTAACGATCTCCTTACGAAGCAACGTATGAGTAAAGAGACATCGTGTGATCCTTCCGCGGGCGGGTAGAGAGCCAACTCCACCCGAACGCGAGGAGCAAGAGCATGCACACCCCCCGTATCATCGGCGTGTCTCTGGCCGCAGGTCTCATCCTGGCGTCCGCCGCCTGCAGCGATGACGGCGACGACGGCCAGAAGTCCTCCTCCGCCGACCTCAAGGGAGTCGTCCTGGAGGTCGCCGGGCCATGGTCGGCCGGAGGCGGCGAGCAGGCCAACTTCGAGAAGGTGCTCGCCGGGTTCACGGAGAAGACGGGGGCGAAGGTCAACTTCACCTCCAACGGCGACACCATCGTCACCGTCCTGTCCTCCAAGATCCAGGGCGGCAGCCAGCCGGACGTGGCGATGATGCCCAACCAGGGCGCCATCAACGACTTCGCCGCCAAGGGCTGGCTGGTGCCGCTGGCGCAGGACACCCAGGCCGCGGCGGACAAGCACTTCGCGCCCATCTGGAAGAGGCTCGGCACGGTCGCCGGCACCTACTACGCCGTCTACTTCAAGGCCGCCAACAAGTCGACGGTCTGGTACCGGCCCAAGGCGTTCGAGGACGCCGGCGTCCAGCCCCCGGGAACCTGGGCCGACTGGATGAAGATCTCCCAGACGATCGCCGACTCCGGCGTGGCGCCCGTGTCGGTCGGCGGCGCCGACGGCTGGACGCTGACCGACTGGTTCGAGAACGTCTACCTCTCCCAGGCCGGCCCCGACAACTACGACAAGCTGGCCAAGCACGAGATCAAGTGGACCGACGACACCGTCAAGCAGGCGCTGAAGACGCTGGCGGAGCTGTGGGGCAAGAAGGAGTTCATCAGCGGCGGCCCGCAGGGCGCGCTGGCCACCGACTTCCCGACCTCGGTCGTCAACGCCTTCAAGTCGCCCGCCAAGGCAGCGATGGTCTACGAGGGCGACTTCGTCTCCGGTGTCATCGGCGAGAACACCGACGCCAAGGTCGGCACCGACGCGCTGTTCTTCCCCTTCCCCGCCGTCGGCTCCCAGTCGCCGGTGGTCAGCGGCGGTGACGCGGCGGTCGTCCTGAAGGACAGCAAGGGCGCGCAGGAGCTCGTGGAGTACCTCGCCTCGCCCGAGGCGGCCGAGCTGTGGGCGAAGAACGGCGGCATGGTCTCCCCGAACAAGGACGTCGACCTCAGCGTCTACCCCGACGACATCCAGCGGTCCGTCGCCAAGTCCGTCATCGACGCCGGTGACAACGTCCGCTTCGACATGTCCGACCTGGCGCCCGCGGCGTTCGGCGGCACCAAGGGCGCCGGCGAGTGTAAGATCCTCCAGGACTTCCTGAAGAACCCCACCGACGTCGACGGGACCGCTGCCGATCTGGAGGCGGCGGCCGCCAAGGCGTACAAGTGATGGGTCGCCCCGCGACACAGGGGGCGGCCTCCGCCCGCACGGCCGCCTCGCGCGGCCGTGCGGGCCTGACCCGCGCGGGTTTCCTGGCCCCCGCCCTGGTGCTGCTGGCGCTGCTGGTGGTCTACCCCATCGGGTACACCGCCTGGCGCAGCCTGTACGACGCCGACGGCACGTCCTTCGTCGGCCTCGACAACTACGCCGAGATGTTCAGCGACGACGCCACCTACACGGCGCTGCGCAACAACGTCATCTGGGTGGTCGTCGCCCCCGCCGTCATCACCGCGCTCGGCCTCATCTTCGCGGTGCTCACCGAGCGGGTCGCGTGGAGGACGGCGTTCAAGACCATCATGTTCATGCCGATGGCCATCTCCTTCCTGGCCGCCGGCGTCATCTTCACCCTCGTCTACGACCACGCGCCCGAGAAGGGCGTCCTCAACGCCATCGCCACCGGCGTCCACGACACCTGGGAGGAGCCCTCGCCCTATCCTGGCGCGCGGCCGCGTGAGACAGGGGCGCTGAAGGCGGCGGGCGGAGGCGCCGAGCTCCCGGCCCGCGCCGGGGAGCCCGCGCTGCTGCCGCT
>JAFACJ010001005.1 GCA_023425615.1 Actinomycetes bacterium | reverse complement strand
GTCGGCAGGCGCCTCGCCGATCGCGTCGGCGCCCTCGGCCAGGAGCCGCCAGAAGTGCTCGGGGCCGGGGGCCCCGGGCAGCCGGCAGGAGACCCCGATGATCGCGATGGCGCCGGTGGGGGCGCCGCGAACCACGGCAGCGCGTTCGCTCATGCGTCTGTCACCCTTCCCGATCCGGACCTGCCGTGGACTCACCCGTCCACCGGGCCAGCGTCACCGGGCCCGCTAACGGTGGGCTTGGCGCGTTCTAAAGCGCGCCCAATTCAGTGCTCCTTAAGCGAGGGCTTTAGCGCGGTCGGGAACGATGACGTGACTCTGCGTCCCCTGGAGGAGACATGCGGGAAATCACGCGGGCCGTGCTCGCTGACGACACGCCGGCGGACGAGTGGGCCGCCCTGCCGGTCCCCGAGTCCTATAAGGCACTGACGATCCACAACGACGAGGTCGGCATGTTCGAGGGGCTCCCGACCTCCGAGCGCGACCCGCGCAGGTCGCTGCACGTGGAGCAGGTGGCGGTGCCCGAACTGGGGCCCGGTGAGGCGCTGGTGGCGGTGATGGCCAGCTCCGTCAACTACAACACCGTCTGGTCGTCGCTGTTCGAGCCGGTGCCGACGTTCGAGTTCCTCAAGCGCTACGGGCGCACCTCCGAGCTGGCCAAGCGGCACGACCTGCCCTATCAGGTGCTCGGCTCCGACCTGTCCGGCATCGTCCTCAGGGTCGGCGCCGGCGTCTCGCGCTGGCGGCCCGGCGACCGGGTCGTGGCGCACTGCCTGTCGGTGGAGCTGGAGGACCCGGCCGGGCACGACGACTCGATGCTGGACCCCGAGCAGCGGATCTGGGGGTTCGAGACGAACTTCGGCGGACTCGGCGAGATCGCGCTGGTCAAGGCCAACCAGCTCATGCCCAAGCCGGCGCACCTCACCTGGGAGGAGGCGGCCTCGCCCGGCCTGGTGCACTCCACCGCCTACCGGCAGCTGGTCTCGCGCAACGGCGCGGACATGAAGCAGGGCGACGTCGTGCTCATCTGGGGCGCCTGCGGCGGGCTCGGCTCCTATGCCACCCAGCTCGCGCTGCACGGCGGCGCGGTACCGGTGTGCGTGGTGTCGTCGCCCGACAAGGAGGAGACGTGCCGGGCGATGGGCGCCGAGCTGATCATCGACCGGTCGGCGGAGGACTTCCGGTTCTGGGGCGAGGACGGCGAGCCGCGCCGTAAGGAGTGGCGCCGCCTCGGGCAGCGGATCCGCGAGCTGACCGGAGGCGACGACCCCGACGTGGTCTTCGAGCATCCGGGCCGGGAGACGTTCGCGGCCAGCGTGTACGTGGCGCGGCGCGGCGGCACCGTCGTCACCTGCGCCTCCACCAGCGGCTATGACCACTACTTCGACAACCGCTACCTCTGGATGCACCTCAAGCGGATCGTCGGGTCGCACTTCGCCAACTACCAGGAGGCGTGGCGGGCCAACGAGCTGATCCGGCGCGGCCGGATCCATCCGACCCTGTCGGCGACCTACGGGCTGGAGGACGCCGCGACGGCGGTCCGCGAGGTCCAGCTCAACCGGCACAAGGGCAAGATCGGCATCCGTTGCCTCGCGCCGGGTGACGGACTCGGCGTCACCGATCCGGAGCTGCGCGAGCGGCATCTCGACAAGATCGACCTCTTCCGCGGCTGACCGCATGAGCGAGGACTCCCGCCCCGTCCGGGGCGGGAGTCCTTCGTCCGTGCGGGCGCCGGGGCGTCAGGCGGGCTCTGACCCGGCGAGGTCGCAGACGAGCGCGCTGATGGTGCGGACGCTGCGGAAATGCCTGCCGCTCATCATCTCCATCGGGATCTCCGTGCCGAGGTCCTGCCGGACGAAGTTGAGCAGCACCGTCACCTTGAGCGAGTCGAGGATCCCCCACTCCAGCAGCGGCGTGTCGGCGGAGAGCTCGCGGTGCGCGTCTCCGGCCAGGAAGCGCTCGCCGATGAAGGCGATCAGACGTTCCTGTACCTGCGTGTCGGACAGACGGGTCATCAGACCTTCTCCTCTTCCAGGGCGGCGGCCGTGCCGTCGGCGGCGCGGGCTCGGGCGGCGAGACCGGCGAGGGCGATCCGGTCGGTCTTGCCGTTGGGCGTTCGGGGCAGCGCCGCGGTGAAGTGCACGGCGCCGGGGATCATGTACGGGGGCAGGCGCTCGGCGCAGTGCCGTTTGAGGGCGAGGATCCCGACCTCGGCGCCCTCCTCGCGCACCACGAAGCACTCCAGCCGCGCCTCCAGGCCCGCCCCGGTGACCACGGCCGCCGCCGCGGCGACGGCGGGGTGCGCGGTGAGGGCGGACTCGACCTCGCCGGGCTCGATCCGGTGGCCGCGGACCTTGACCATGTGGTCGCGGCGGCCCACGTAGTCGAACGCGCCGTCGTGCCGGAGCCTGACGATGTCGCCGGTGGGGTAGGGGCCTTCGTGCGGCGGACGGCCCCAGTAGCCCAGCAGCACCGTCGGGCCGTCGATGTACAGCTCTCCCTCGGCCTCCTCCCGCCCCTCGGCCCCGGCGATCCAGGCGGTGTCGCCGCTGCACGGCCTGCCGATCGGCACGGGCTGCTCCCGCGCCAGGTCGGCGGGCGTCACCTCGTGGAAGGTGCAGACGTTGGTCTCCGTCGGCCCGTACAGGTTGAGCAGCCGGGCACGGGTCCAGCCCGCCAGCGCCCGCACCCCGGCGATCGGGAACGGCTCGCCCGCGAACAGCACGGCGCGCAGCGCGGGCGCGGGCCGCTCCAGCAGCCCGCCGTCGCGCATCATCAGGGTGAGCGCCGACGGCACCGAGTACCAGATGGTGATCCGCTGCTCGTGCAGGAACTCCACCAGCAGGCCCGGCGCGTAGGCGAGTTCGGTCGCGATGAGCCGTACCGACGCCCCGGACGCGAACGCCGCGTAGAGGTCGAGGACCGACAGGTCGAAACTGAACGGCGCGTGGTTGGCGAACCGGTCCTCGGGCGTCGGCCGCAGTTCCGCGACGGCCCAGTCCACGAAGGCGCGGGCGTTGCGGTGGCTGAGGCACACCCCTTTGGGCTCCCCGGTCGATCCCGAGGTGTACAGGATGTAGGCCAGGTCGCCGGGCCGTACCGGGTGGTCGGCCGGCGGCGCGTCGGCGGGCAGGGGGGCCTCCAGGTCCACGCGGCTCGCGGCGTCGCCCGGCC
>JAFACJ010000974.1 GCA_023425615.1 Actinomycetes bacterium | reverse complement strand
GAGCCGATGCCCCGGGGCCGGCGCGCCAGGATCGCCCGCAGCCCCCTCCCGCACACCCGCGTGCGCGGCGGTATCGCCGTCCCGCTGCCCACCATCGACCCGCAGATCGTGGTGCGCAGCGCGCGGGCGCTGGAGCGGTACGGGCCCGACTTCACCTACGGGCACTTCCTCGCGCTGACCCCGGGCGCCCGCCTGGGCGGGGACGGCGGGCTGCGGGAGATGCTGCGGCAGCGTCCGGGCGAGGGCCCCTCGGCCGAGCAGCGCGCCCGCAACTGGTTCCGGGTGCGCTTCCACGGCGAGGGCGGCGGAGTCGGCGTCAACACCGAGGTGGCAGGAGGCGACCCCGGCTACACCGAGACCGCCAAGATGCTCGCGGAGTCGGCATTGTGCCTCCTGCACGACGACCTGCCCGAGACGGCGGGCCAGGTCACCACGGCGCAGGCCATGGGGCGGCCGCTGATCGACCGCCTCCAGAGGGCCGGCATCTCCTTCCGCGTGCTGTGAGCCTCACGAGACGCGGACGATGTCCTGCGGAGGCGGCTGGACGGGCGCCTTGATGGTGCGGGCGCGGAAGAAGAGGTCCTTGGTCCACTTGTCGAACACGGCGCTGTGCAGCACCGGCTCGCCCTGCTTGCGGAAGCTGGTCACGCCGATGATCCGGCCGTAGCCCGAGGACTTCAGCGCGGTGATGAGCGGTCCGCCGCTGGCGCCGCGCGACATGTCGCACTTCAGCGAGGAGAACCTGCGGAAGCTGACCCAGGCGCTCTGGATCCGCCCCTTGCACACGCGCAGGACGGTGCCCTTCTCGGGATAGTCGCGATCGCGCGGGTAGTGCTCGACGGCGTACCCGTACAGGCGCACCCACGATTTCGGCTCCGACTTGAACCGCAGGCTCTGGCCGTTCAGCCTCTGCTGGATCGTGCCGGAGCCGCGGGCCGCCATGACGACGAAGGCGTAGTCGAAGGTGGCGTCGCCCTTCTTGATCCACGGCGACCACATCAGCGTCCGGTACCCGCTCCACAGCCCGTGCGGCGTGCTCTTGCGGTCAAGGTCGGGGACGAACACCAGGGAGTCGGCCTTCCAGTCCTGCGAGGGCTCTTGCAGGCAGTGCGCCGCGGTGAGCAGGAGACTGCCACTGCCCCTTCCCCTGCCGGGCCACGCGGTGTTGACGACCGTGCCGGTGCAGGTGCCCAGGCGGCCGTCCTCGCCCTGGATGTAGAGGCGGCCGATCTGCTTGAGCGGTGCCTTGCTGTGGCCCTTGGCGACCACCGCCTTGGTGACGGGCGGGTTCTTCGCCGGCCGGGCGGCACGTTCGGGCAGGTCGAGGGGATTGGCCTCGGCCTGGCGCATGCGCGCGGCCGTCCATTTCCCGGGGGCGTGAAGTTCGCCGGTGACCGGGGAAGGGGCGGGTCGTGCCGCGTGGGCGGGGGAGAAGGCCGCGGAGGCGGCCACGAGGGCGGCGGGGAGCGTGGTCAGGCGGATGACGGTACGCAACGGGCCTCCGTCGTCGGGGGATATCAGGGGGCGGTTACTTACTATATAAATTTTCCGATCTGACGCTTGTGTCAGTATTTTTCAATCGTGTTCCGCACTTAAAGTGAAGTGTCACGGTCCGACGAAGATCGTTGACACCTCGCGGCGACCTCCGTCACCGTGAGGGGAGCTTGCGGGAGGAACGCACATGACAGGGCGCAGGATCATCGCCGGTGTCGCCGGAGCCGCCGCGGTCGCGGCGCTCACCGGAATGGCGGTGGGGATCGCCGGGGTGAGCACCGCGCACGGGGCGGCCTCGGACTGGACGGATCACGACGCGTTCGCCGAGAGCGACGCCGAGGTCTGAGCCAGACGGGGCACGACGTTCTCGCCGATCCGGTACGCCTCCTCCAGATGCGGCCAGCCGGACAGGATGAACTCCTCGACGCCCAGTTCGGCGTACTCGCGCAGCAGCGCGACGACCTCCTCGTAGGAGCCGACGAGCGCGGTGCCGGCGCCCTCGCGCACCAGCCCGACCCCGGCCCACAGACCGGGGGAGATCTCCAGGTCACGGGTGTCGCCGCCGTGCAGCGCGGTCATGCTCCGCTGCGCGACGGAGTCGAACCTGGCGAAGCGCCGCTGCGCCGCCTCGATGCGCGCCGGGTCCATGCCCGCCAGCAGCCGGTCGGCCACCGCCCACGCCTCGGCCGAGGTGTCACGGGCGATGACATGGATCCGCAGGCCGACGCGGAGCCCGCGGCCCTGCGCGGCTGCCAGCTCCTTCAGCCGCCGCACCTTGGCGCCGACCGCGGCGGGCGGCTCGCCCCAGGTGAGCGCGACGTCGACATGCCGGGCCGCGACCTGCTCGGCGGCCGGTGAGGAACCGCCGAAGTACAGCTCGGGAGCCGGCTCCAGCGGCTTGTTCAGGCCGCCGCCCTCGATCCGGTAGTGCTGCCCCTCGTGGTCGAAGGGGACGCCGGTGAAGCAGCGGCGCAGCACGTCGAGGAACTCCCCGGTACGGGCGTAGCGGGCGTCGTGGTCGAGGAAGTCGCCGTAGGCGCGCTGCTCGACCGGGTCGCCTCCGGTGACGACGTTGAGCAGCAGCCGCCCGTCGGAGACCTCCTGGAACGCCTGCGCCTGCTGGGCCAGCAGGGTCGGCAGGGTGAATCCGGGACGGAACGCCACCAGCATCTTGATCCGGTCGGTGTGCTGGGCGACGGCGGAGCAGACGATCCACGGGTCGGGGCAGCCCGCGCCGACCGGGGTGAGCACCGCGCCGAACCCCGCGTCCTCGGCCGCCCGCGCCACCTGGGACAGGTAGCGGACACTGGCGGGCCGATCGGAGCGCAGTTCGCGGTCGGTGGTCATGATGGCGGCGCGGACCCCGCCGCCGTCGCCGGTGGTCGGCAGGAACCAGTGGAAGCGCATCGTGCTGTCCTCTCCGGGTGTCAGGCCGCCGCCTCGCGGACGGCGGCGGCGATCTCCTCGCGCAGGGCGAGATAGGACGGATGGGTGTGCGGGTCGGCCGAGTGCGGCAGCGGGGAGGAACGGTCCAGGACGATCCGGCCGGGCCGCTTGCTGAGCACCAGGATCCGCGTGCCGAGGAACACCGCCTCATCGACGCTGTGCGTGACGAACAGGACGGTCTTGCCCGTCGCCTGCCAGATCCGGCGGATCTCCTCCTGGAGCCGTTCGCGGGTGAGCGCGTCGAGCGCCGCGAACGGCTCGTCCATGAGCAGGATCGCCGGATCGGGAGCCAGCGCGCGGGCGATGGCGGCGCGCTGCTGCATCCCGCCCGACAGTTCATACGGACGGCGGCCGGCGGCGTCGGCGAGCCCCACCATGCCCAGCAGTTCCGCGGCGCGGGCACGCCGCTCGGCCTTGGGCACCCGGGTGGCGCGCAGCCCGAACTCGACGTTGCGGCGCACGCTCAGCCAGGGGAACAGCCGCGGCTGCTGGAAGACCACGCCGCGGTCGGGCCCGGGACCGGCGACGGGGGAGCCGCCCGCGGCCACCGCGCCGCCGGTGGGCGGGACGAACCCCGCCACCAGCCGCAGCAGGGTGCTCTTACCGCAGCCCGAGGGGCCGACGATGAC
>JAFACJ010000936.1 GCA_023425615.1 Actinomycetes bacterium | reverse complement strand
TGGCTCCAGGGCCCGCTGGACGCCCGCGTCTGGGAGGCGCTGATCCCGTCCATGGGCTACCTGGCGCTGCTGCGCAACCTGCGCAACTTCGACCGCGCCGGTGTCTCCGACGAGGTCGCGGCGACGGTCGCCGAGCGGCTGGTCTCCGGGGCGGAGGGCTCGCGCGTGCTGCCGATGCGCTACCTGTCGGCCCACCGCGCGGCGCACTCCAAGCGCTGGACGCAGCCGCTGTCCCGGGCACTGGACGCCTCGCTGGCACACGTCCCGTCGCTGCCGGGCAGGACCCTGATCCTGGTGGACCGCTCCGGCTCGATGTTCTACAGCCACTCGGCCCGCTCGGAGCTGACCTACGCCGACACCGCCGCCGTCTTCGGCGCGGCACTGGCACTGCGCGCGCAGAAGGCGGACCTGGTGGAGTTCGGCAGCCGCCACAAGAGCATCCCGTTCCGTAAGGGCGACTCGGTGCTCCGCGTGGTGTCCCGGTTCGGTGACTGCGGCGGCACCGAGACCGCCGCCGCCGTCCGCGCCCGCTACCGCGACCACGACCGCGTCCTGATCGTCACCGACGAGCAGATCGGGCACGGCCCCGGCGTCGTCGACCCCACCGCCCACGTCCCGGCGCGGGTCCCGGTCTACACCTGGAACCTCGTCGGCTACCGGTACGGCCACGCCCCGTCCGGCGGCGCCGGCCGCCACACCTTCGCGGGCCTGTCCGACCACGGCTTCGCGATGATCCCGCTCCTGGAAGCGGGCTCCGACGCCCCCTGGCCGTTCTGACCGGAGCCCGGGTGACTCCTCACCCGGGCTCCACCGCCCTCACCGCGGCACGACCTCCAGCGCCCGAAAGTCATACCCGTCCTGCCGCCCCGCCTCCCAGACGCGCAACTCGACCTCCGCGCCCACCCGCAACGACCGGTACCCGTGCGCCTTGACGGCACTGAAGTGCACCCAGCACCCCCCGGGCGTCTCCTCCGCGTCGAGGACGCCCCACCCGTCCTCCTCATGCCACTCCCGCACCCGGGCCACGACGGGAACACGCGGCCGAATCTCCTCATCCATGCCCCAAGGCTAAAAGCCGCACGAGACGAATTCCCGGTTTCCACACGGGTCGGGCTGCATCCGGTTCGTGGCGATTCCGTGCGAGGTCGGGTGGGGGTTTCACAGGGGGAGGGCAGGGGCGGTGGCGAAGCCCAAGGCGACGCAGGCGGGAGCCCACAGGGCCCCGGCGAGGGTCGACCAGGCGAGATAGCGGCGTAGCGGGATGCCGCTCATTCCGCACAGGGTGGGGACGAGGGTGCGCAGCACGGCGGTGAACCGGGCGATCAGCACGGCCGTGCCGCTGTTGCCGGCGATCAGCCGCAGGGCGCGTTCGGTCTGCCGGGGACGCCGCCAGCGGGCGGGCACTCGCTGGAGCAGACCCTGTTGCCAGCGCCGTCCCGCCAGATAGCCGGCGATGTTGCCGACCACCGCGCCGGCCAGCGCCGCGGCGAGGAGCGCGGCCAGCGGTACCCGCTGGTGGTAGGCAAGGATTCCGCCGACGACCACCGCCGTCTGGCCCGGGACGATCACTCCGACCAGCGGCAGAGCCGCCTCCAGCGCGGGGACGAGCAGCACCATGGCCAGCGCTCCCCACACCCCGATGGACGCCGCGTGCGTGGCCAGCCACTCCGTCATCCCAGATGCCCTTTCCTCGCCTTTCCGACGGATCAAGGCAATCGGATTCCGTGCGCGGAGTCCCTCCCGCTGCTCTCTCTTTCCGGGGTGGCACCAGCACCACCCCCGGCCTCCCCCTCCCACACGACGGAAGGCGGAGGTCCTCCATCCGGAGGAGAGCGCGGACGAAGGAGCCGGGTGCCCCTCGGAGGTGGGATCCGTCAGCGGTCGAGGAGGCCGTGGTCGAGCGCCAGGTCCAGGGCGGCGGCGGAGGCGGGGGCCAGGAGCCGGCGCTCGGCGGGGGAGACGAGGAGGATCTCGTCGACCTCGGCTGACGGATGGAGCGGTCCCTCGTAGGGGGCGGTGAAGCAGACCATCCGGACGGAGGTGTAGCGCGGCTGGTCGTGCGGCTCGGTGACGACGGTGCCCAGCGCGGTGAAGTCTTCCGGACGCAGGTTCAGGCCGAGTTCCTCCTTCACCTCGCGGGCGACGGCCGCGGACGGTGACTCGTCCGGCTCGGTCTTCCCGCCGGGCAGATAGAGCAGGTCCCTGCCTCTGGCACGTACCGTGAGCAGGCGGTTCTCGCGGATGTGGACCCAGGCGACGACGTCGAGTTCCATGGCCCCATTCTCGTGCGGGCCGCCAGTTTGACGTTCCTGGCGTGTGGGCATAACGTTCTCTTCGCCCCGCCGAGAGCGGGCCGCAACGAGGGAGACCGAGGGGCGGCCGGATCGCGGGGAACCCCTTCAACGGACACCCGCCCAGGGTGCGGCTTTGCCGCGCCGGAAAGCGGATGAACGGGACGAAGCGGCAGGGAAGTTGACAAACCTCCCGGACCTGCTAAGGTAGAAGGGTTGCTCCGGAGGAAGCCCGAAAGGGTGGACGAAAGAGCGAGTCTGTTTCTTGAGAACTCAACAGCGTGCTAAAAGTCAGTGCCATTCAAGGCCAGGGCTTCCAGTTCTTCTGGGATCGC
>JAFACJ010000929.1 GCA_023425615.1 Actinomycetes bacterium | reverse complement strand
GCTTCGTCCTGGAACTGGTACGGGCGCAGACCGCCGCGGTGCTCGGGCACGACTCCGGCGAGGCGATCGAGGTGGACCGGCCCTTCCGCGATCTGGCGTTCGACTCGCTGACCGCCGTCGAACTGCGCAACCGGCTGGCCGCAGCGACAGGTCTGCGCCTGCCCGCCGCCCTGGTCTTCGACCACCCCACCCCGGCGGCGCTGACCTCTTACCTGCTCGCCGAGCTCACCGGCGCCCAGGAGGCGGCGCCCGCCGCCAGACCCGCGATCACGCCGGGCGGCGCCGAACCGCTGGCCATCATCGGGATGGCCTGCCGGTACCCCGGCGGTGTCGAGCCCCCCGAGGAGCTGTGGCGGCTGGTGGCGACCGGCTCCGACGCGACCACCGGCTTCCCCGCTGACCGGGGCTGGGACGTCGAGCGGCTCTACCACCCCGATCCCGACACCACCGGCACCACCTACACGACCCGTGGCGGATTCCTGCACGACGCGGGGCTGTTCGACGCCGCGTTCTTCGGGATCTCCCCCCGCGAGGCCGCCGCGATGGACCCCCAGCAGAGGCTGCTGCTGGAGACCTCCTGGGAGGCGATCGAACGGGCGGGCATCGACCCGGCGTCCCTGCGCGGCAGCGCGACCGGGGTGTTCGCGGGGGTCGTCTCGCAGGACTACGCGCCGCGCATCCACGAGGCGAGCGCGGAGATGGAGGGCTATCTGCTCACCGGCAACGCCACCAGCGTCGCCTCCGGACGTCTGTCCTACACCTTCGGCCTGGAGGGCCCGGCCATCACCGTCGACACCGCCTGCTCCTCCTCCCTGGTGGCCCTGCACCTGGCCGGGCAGGCGCTGCGTGACGGCGAATGCGACCTGGCGCTGGTCGGAGGGGCGATGGTCATGGCCACGCCCGCGCTGTTCGTGGAGTTCAGCCGCCAGCGCGGCCTGGCACCCGACGGACGCTGCAAAGCCTTCTCCAGCGACGCCGACGGCACCGGCTGGAGCGAAGGAGCGGGGATGCTCCTGGTCGAACGGCTCTCGGACGCCCAACGCAACGGACACCCCGTCCTCGCCGTCATCCGGGGCTCCGCCGTCAACCAGGACGGCGCCTCCAACGGCCTGACCGCACCCAACGGACCCTCCCAGCAGCGCGTCATCCGCCAGGCCCTGGCCAACGCCCGATTGTCACCCGAGGACATCGACGCCGTCGAGGCACACGGCACCGGCACCACCCTCGGCGACCCGATCGAGGCGCAGGCGCTGCTGGACACCTACGGGCGTGACCGCGAGCGGCCCTTGTGGCTGGGATCCATCAAGTCCAACATCGGGCACGCCGCCGCCGCGGCCGGAGTCGCCGGGATCATCAAGATGGTCATGGCGCTCCGGCATGGGACGCTCCCCAAGACCCTGCACATCACCGAGCCCACCCCGCACGTGGACTGGGAGGCGGGTCCGGTGCGGCTGCTCACCGAGCCCGTCGCCTGGCAGGACGACGGACGCCCGCGCCGCGCGGCCGTCTCCTCCTTCGGGGTCAGCGGGACGAACGCCCACGTGATCGTCGAGCAGGCGCCACCGACACCGACACCCGCGAACGCGCCCGCGCCCGCGCCGCGGATCGTGCCGTGGGTGCTGTCGGCCAGATCCGAAGAGGCACTGGCCGCGTACGCGCGCAGGCTCGCCTCGGCCGAAGGAGACACGGTGGCGATCGGCCGGTCCCTGGCCGCCCGGTCGCGGTTCCCCCACCGGGCCGTCGTGCTGGGCGGTGACCGCGCCGAACTCCTGGCGGGGCTGGACGCCCTCGCCCTGGGCACCGCGTCGCCGCACCTGGTCACCGGGGTCGCCCGCGCACCGGGACGGACGGTGTTCGTCTTCCCCGGCCAGGGCGCCCAGTGGGCGGGCATGGGCCTGGACCTGCACGGCTCCTCCCCGGTGTTCCGCGCCAAGCTGGAGGAGTGCGCCGCCGCGCTCGCCCCCCACACCGACTGGTCCCTCCTGGACGCCCTCGGCGACGAGGACGCCCTATCGCGGGTGGACGTGGTGCAGCCCGCCCTGTTCGCGGTGATGGTCGCCCTCGCCGAGACCTGGAAACACCACGGCGTCCATCCCGACGCCGTCATCGGCCACTCCCAGGGCGAGATCGCCGCGGCCTACGTCAGCGGGGCACTCAGCCTCGCCGACGCCGCCAAGGTCGTGGCACTGCGCAGCAAGACCCTGACCGCGCTGGCCGGGACCGGCGCGATGGCCTCGGTGTCCCTGCCCGCCGACCAGGTGCAAGACCTGCTCGGCGAAGGACTGTCGGTGGCGGCCGTCAACGGCCCGGCCACCACGATCGTCTCCGGGGACGTGACGGAAGTGGAGGCACTGCTGGCGCACTGCGAGGAGACCGGGATCCACGCCCGGCGCATCCCCGTGGACTACGCCTCCCACTCCACACACGTCGAAACCCTCCGAGAACGACTCCTGACCGACCTGGCCGACATCACCCCCGGACCCGCCCATACCCCTCTGTACTCCACCGTCACCACCGAACCGATCAACGGAACCGACCTCGACGCCACCTACTGGTACACCAACCTGCGCAACACCGTCCGCTTCCAAGAGACCATCCAAAGACTCCACGACGACGGACACACCCTCTTCATCGAGACCAGCCCCCACCCCGTACTGGCGGGCGCCGTGCAGGACGCCGTCGAGGCCGCGGTCCTGCCGTCGCTGCGCCGCGACGACGGATCGCTCCCGCGGCTGCTGGACTCGATCGCCGGTGCCCATGTACGGGGCCTGCCGGTGGACTGGAGCCC
>JAFACJ010000832.1 GCA_023425615.1 Actinomycetes bacterium | reverse complement strand
GTCTTGGACGCCGCGTAGGGGGACTTGGGGCGCAGTTCGGCGTCCGCGCCGACGGGCAGCGTGTCGGGGACGCCGTAGACCGCGCAGCTGGAGGTGAAGACCGTCTTGCGGGCGCCGGCGGCGCGCGCGGCCTCCAGCACGTTGATGGTGCCGATGACGTTCGTGCGGGCGTCGAGCACGGGGTCGGACACGCTGACCCGGACGCTCACCTGGGCGGCGAGATGGCAGATCACCTCGGGGGAGCGGGCCTCGGCCAGCTCGACCAGCGCCGGGTCGGCGACGTCGAGGTCATGGAGCTCCACCGCGTCGCCGAGGTTGTCCCTGCGCCCGGAGGCGAGGTTGTCGACGGCGATGACCTCATGGCCGTCGGCGAGGAACCGGTCGACGAGGTGTGAGCCGATGAATCCGGCCGCGCCGGTGACGAGGATGCGCACCGCGCCAGCCTACTGCCAGGGCTACTGGTCGGCCTCCACCACGGGCGGTGCGCCGAGCGCCTGCTCGATGCGGTCCAGCACCTTGGCCTTCAGGTCGGCGGGCACCGGGTCGCAGCCGCAGGACTTGCCGACGAGTTTCTTGACGACCTCCTCCAGGCCGTACTCGCGCAGGCAGGGCCCGCACTCGTCGAGGTGCTGCTGGACCTCCGCGCAGCTCACGTCCTCGAGTTCGCCGTCGATGTAGGTGTAGACCCGGGCGAGTACCTCGCTGCACGGGGTCTCATGCTCGTTTCCGCAGCTCATCTATGAACCCTCCCGGGTGAGGCCCCGTTCGACGGCGTAGTCCTCAAGCATGGAGCGGAGCTGCCTCCTGCCCCGGTGCAGCCGCGACATCACGGTACCGATGGGAGTGTTCATGATGTCGGCGATCTCCTTGTAGGAGAAGCCCTCGACGTCGGCGAGGTAGACGGCCATGCGGAAGTCCTCGGGCAGGTCCTGCAGCGCCTTCTTGATGTCGGAGTCGGGCAGGTGCTCCAGGGCCTCGGCCTCGGCGGACTTCAGCCCGGTGGAGGTGTGCGACTCGGCGCGGGCGAGCTGCCAGTCCTCGATGTTCTCGGTGCCGGTGTTCTTCGGCTCCCGCTGTTTCTTGCGGTAACTGTTGATGTAAGTGTTGGTGAGGATCCGGTAAAGCCAGGCCTTGAGATTGGTGCCCTCTTTGAACTGGTGGAAGGAGGCGAAGGCCTTGGCGAAGGTCTCCTGGACCAGGTCCTCGGCGTCCGCTGGGTTGCGGGTCATCCGCAGCGCGGCCGGGTAGAGCTGATCGAGGAAGGGCAGCACATCGCGCTGAAAGCGCTCGCTGCGCTGGGCCATCGTCTCCGTGGTGCCCGGTACTGTACCCACCCCCTGAGAAGGAACCGATGCACGATCTTGCGGATACGACAATAGCCTCTCGCCACGACCGACCTCGTCGCGGACCCCTGCGAGCACCGGCATTGACCACCTCTCACACGTTGTACCTTCGAGGCAACATCGGAAAGTGGGTGCGCATTCCCGGAAGATAGCCCTTCCCTACTCCCACGGAGGGTGACGCGACGCCCGGTGCGGGGAAGGATGACCCGTACACGTAGACAGGAGTCCCCCTTTTGCTGCCGCTACCGGGCAGATCCCCCGCTCTCAATCAGGATCACGATGAGCTGTCTGGCTACTGGACGTTCTACCGTGCGGTGGCCTCCGCCCAGCTCGCACGCTGGCTGCCCCGGCGCAGTTCCGTCATCCTCGACGTCTCGGGCGGGGAGAGCAGGTCGGCCGGCCAGGCTGCGGCGGCCGGGCACCACGTCCTCGAAGTCGTCTCCGGCAAGCCGGAGGAGCAGACCGCCGAGCCCGCGGGGCAGCGGCGGGTCGTCGCCGACCCGTTCACCCTCGACTTCCTCGTCGACGGCAGCATGGACGCGGTGATCGCCGAGGACGGGATGCTCTCGCGCTGCCTGGCCACCGAGGAGACGGTCCAGGAGATCTCCCGGGTGCTGCGGCCCGGCGGCAGGGTGCTCCTGTGCGTCGACTCGCTGACCCTGGGCCTTGCCGTGCTGGCCGAGCAGAACCTGTGGCCGCACCTGTCGGACGTCCCGCGCGCCGAGGTGGTGCTGGTGCCCTGGCCGGACGGGACGATCACCCGCTGCTTCTGGTCGGCCCAGGTCAGGGAGTTCCTGACGGAGGCGGGCCTGGAGGTGGAGTGGATCAGGCCGCGGACCGTGGTGTCGCCCTCCACCGCCGAGCACGTGCTCAGCCAGGACCCGGGGGCGCTGCCACGGCTGGTGCGCACCGAGCTGCAGACCCCCTACGACTGCCGGGTCGAGGATGAGTCCGTCGGCATCCATCTGCTGGCGAGCGCGATCAAGGCCTGGTGAGGGCCGGCACAAATTTCCCCGGCGCCCTTTGTCGTGTCGGCAGGTCCCCGCGCCGCCGGCGCCCCGATAGGTTCGGGAAGATCACTGATCACCGAAGGGAGCCGTGGTGGCCGAGGTCCGCGCGGAGCTGGTGTCGAACGTCTGGCAGGTCCTGGTCGCCGAGGGCGCCGCGGTGGCCGAGGGCGACGCCCTGGTCATCCTGGAGTCCATGAAGATGGAGATCCCCGTGCTGGCCGAGGAGGGCGGCACGGTCACCGCGGTGTCGGTGACCGAGGGCCAGGTCATCCAGGAAGGCGATCTGATCGCCGTCATCGAGTAGGTTGTCCGGCTATGGAGACGTACTGCGAACACTGCGGCGAACAGGGGGAGCACCCCGCCTGCCGGACGGCGCTGCGGATGGAGCCGCCGCGCTTCTGCTCCCGCTGCCGCCGCCGCATGGTGGTGCAGGTGACGCCGCGGGGCTGGACCGCGCGCTGCGCCGAGCACGGGACGCTGACCTCGGCCTGAGCCGCGTCGCCCGCCGTACCCCCGGCTACAAGCGGGACGCCTGTTTTCTGTGGGATCCGGGCACAAGGCGAATCCCGGGCCGGGGCTAAGGTCGGGTTCCGTGAGTGTGCTGATCGTCACCGGAACCGATACCGGAGTCGGGAAGACCGTGGTGACCGCGGCGGTGGCCGCGCTGGCCGCGGCCCGCGGCTCGTCCGTCGCCGTGGTCAAGCCCGCGCAGACCGGGGTGGCCCCCGGTGAGGCCGGCGACCTCCAGGAGGTGCGGCGCCTGGCCGGCGTCACCGATCTGCACGAGGGCGCCCGCTTCCCCGACCCGCTCTCGCCGGCCGCCGCGGCCCGGGTCGCCGGTCTGCCGCCGGTCCAGCTCCCGCAGGCGGTCGGGCTGATCGACGAACTGGCGCACAGCCGCGACCTGGTCCTGGTCGAGGGCGCCGGCGGCCTCCTCGTCCGGTTCGACGACGAGGGCAACACCATCGCCGACCTGGCCCGCTGGCTGGGCGCGGCGGTCGTGGTGGCGGTACGCCCCGATCTGGGCACCCTCAACCACACCGCGCTCACCCTGGAGGCCATGGCGCACCGCGGCGTGCAGCTCGCCGGACTGGTGATCGGCTCCTGGCCCGCCGAGCCCGATCTGGCGCAGCGCTGCAATCTGCGCGATCTGGAGACCCTGGCCGCGCGCCCGCTGGCCGGGGCGCTGCCGGCCGGCGCCGGCGCGCTGGATGCACCCGAGTTCCTGCTCGCCGCCCGCGCCGGGCTGTCCCCGGCGTTCGGCGGAGTTTTCGACGCTGGTACGTTCCGTGAGATCCACCAGAAAGGCGCGACCCGTGACTGACATCCTGACGATCGCCAGGCAGCAGGTACTGGAAGAGGGCAAGGGGCTCGACGAGGCGCAGGCGCTGGAGTGCCTCTCCCTCCCCGACGAGCGGCTGGAGGAACTGCTGGGCCTGGCGCATGAGGTGCGCATGCGCTGGTGCGGCCCGGAGGTGGAGGTCGAGGGCATCATCTCGGTCAAGACCGGCGGCTGCCCCGAGGACTGCCACTTCTGCTCCCAGTCCGGCCAGTTCTCCTCCCCGGTGCGGGCCGCCTGGCTGGACATCCCCTCGCTGGTCGAGGCCGCCAGGGAGACCGCCAAGACCGGCGCCACCGAGTTCTGCATCGTGGCCGCCGTCCGCGGCCCGGACCGGCGGCTGATGGACCAGGTGAAGCAGGGCATCGAGGCGATCAACGCCGAGGTGGACATCCAGATCGCCTGCTCGCTCGGCATGCTCACCCAGGAGCAGGTCGACGAACTGGCGTCCTGGGGCGTGCACCGCTACAACCACAACCTGGAGACCGCACGCTCGCACTTCCCGCAGGTCGTCACCACCCACACCTGGGAGGAGCGCTGGGACACCCTCCTGATGGTCCGCGAGGCGGGCATGGAGGTGTGCTGCGGCGGCCTCATCGGCATGGGCGAGACCCTGGAGCAGCGCGCCGAGTTCGCCGCGCAGCTCGCCGAGCTCGACCCGCACGAGGTGCCGCTGAACTTCCTCAACCCCAGGCCCGGCACCCCCTTCGCGACCTTCCCGCTGGTGGAGGGCACCGAGGCGCTGAAGACCATCGCCACGTTCCGGCTGGTGCTGCCGCGCACGATCCTGCGCTACGCCGGCGGCCGCGAGCTGACCCTGGGCGACCTGGGCACCAGGGACGGCCTGCTCGGCGGCGTCAACGCCATGATCGTCGGCAACTACCTGACGACCCTGGGCCGCGACGCCGACCGCGACCTCGACCTGCTGACCGAGCTCAAGATGCCGATCAAGGCGCTCAGCCAGACCCTCTAGACACCGGACGAGGCGAGGACCGTCCGGTGTCCTCGCGGGGGTCTGGGGACCGTCCCCCGGAGGGGACGGTTCAGTTGCCGGGGCGGCGCAGGCGGGTGACGAACTTGTAGCGGTCGCCCCGGTAGAACGACTGGGCCCATTCGACGGGTTCGCCCGAGGTGTCGAAGGACTGCCGCGAGATGAGCATCAGCGGCAGCCCGACGTCGACGCCGAGGACCTGCGCGTCGTAGGGGGTGGCCAGCACGGTCTCGATGGTCTCCTCGGCCTCGGCCAGATGCACGTCGTAGGCGGCGGCGAGGGTCTCATACAGCGACAGGTTGCGGGACAGCTCCTTGCGCAGGCCGGGGAAGCGGCGCGCGGGCAGGTGCGTGTAGTCGATCGACATGGGGTCGCCGTCGGCCAGCCGGAGCCGGTGGATGCGCAGCACCCGGCCGCCTGGCCTGATGCCCAGCAGCGAGGCGAGCCGCTCGTCGGCGGTCAGGTACGCCACGTCCAGGATCTTGGTCTCCGGGCGCAGGCCGTGGTGGCGCATGTCCTCGGTGTAGCCCACGAGCTGGAGCTGGTGGGGGACCTTGGGTTTGGCGACGAAGGTGCCCTTGCCCTGGATGCGCTGCAGCCGCCCCTCCACCACCAGTTCGGCCAGCGCCTGGCGGACGGTGGTGCGCGAGGTGCCGTACCGTTCGGCAAGGGTGCGCTCGGGCGGCAGCGGGCTGCCGGGGGGCAGCGAGGTGATCAGTTCGACGAGCAGTTCCTTCAGGCGGTAGTACTTGGGGACCCGCGGCGCGCTCGCCAGAGGCGAGCCCGGGCTCTGCGGCCTGCCGGGAAGCGGGCCGAGCCCGAAATCACCCAGGGCGTGTTCGGCTGTCAACGGATCTCCTTGTTGCTCCTCGTTCACCGCAGGTTCGGCTCGATGCTACGCGAGCAGGTTACGGTGACACAGCCTGGGCGACCTCCCGCAACCCCGCGTCGAGGGCTGTGAGTTCCGCCTCGTCGAGACTGGCCCGCGCGGTGATCCGCAGGCACGCGCGCCCTTCGGGCACCGAGGGTGGCCGAAAACAGCCAACCTTCAGGCCGCGCTCCAGGCAGATCTCCGCGCCGCGCAGCGCCGCCCGCGGCTCGCCGAGGAACACCGGCACGACCGCCGCGTCGGGCACCGCGGTCTCCAGGCCGTGGGATCCGGCGAGCTTGGCGACGGTGCGGGCGTTGGCGCGCGCCCGCGCCGGCAGCTCGGGGGAGCCC
>JAFACJ010000287.1 GCA_023425615.1 Actinomycetes bacterium | reverse complement strand
GACCACCCCTTCCCCCGTGCCGGTGGGCCGGTCGACAAAATGTCCGTACAATTGGACGGTCCAGCTGCCGGAGGGGGAGGATCATGGTGCGCCGTTCCGGACTGAGCGCCCACGAGGAGGTGGCGAGCGCGCTGCGCGGCGCCATCCGCGCCGGCGAGTACGCCGGGGGCCGGCGCCTCCCGACCGAGGCGGAGCTGTCGGAGCGGTTCTCCGTCAGCCGCCAGACGGTGCGGAGGGCGATGACCTCGCTGGTCTCCGAGGGCCTGGTCTACCGTGTCGCCGGGCGCGGCACCTTCGCCGTCGAGGCCGCCGACCGGTACATCCGGCACTTCGGCTCCATCGAGGATCTGATGGCGCTGTCCCTGGACACCGAGTGCCGGATCGTCTCCCCGCCGCACGACCGGGTGGACGTCGAGAGCGCGGGCCGCCTCCGCCTGGCGAACGACACCGTCACCACGCTGTCGTTCGTGCGCCTCCACGAGGAGATCCCCTTCTGCCTGACGGTCGTGCACCTGCCTCCCGCCATCGGCCGCCTTCTGTCGGACGTCGAGGAGCTCGCGGCCCCCGGCGCCCGCAGCCGCGCCACCGTGATCGGCCTCATCGACGCCCGCCTCCCCGGCCGGATCCAGCGCGCCGAGCAGAGCATCACCGCCGTGGCCGCCACCGAGGCGATCGCCGACCGGCTCGGCCGCGCGCCCGGCTCCCCGCTCCTGCGCGTGGACCGCGTCTATCTGGACCGGACCGGCGAACCCGTCGAGCTGGCCGTCAGCCACTTCGACCCCGAGCACTACTCTTACCGGGTGCGCCTCAGCCGCCAGCTTCCCTGAGCCCGATATGTACGCACAAATCTTGACTATGGCCGGTTTAAATGGGTAAATAGTCGTACATTTTCTCTCCAGGGACGCCGCGACGCCATACCGCCGCACTAAGGACCGATCATGTCTGGACTGAGCGCCGAAGAACGCGCCATCGTCGCCCTCGTACGGGACTTCGTGGACCGCGACGTCAAACCCGTCGTCCAGGAGCTGGAGCACGCCGACGCCTACCCCGAGGCGCTCATCGAGCGGATGAAGGAGCTCGGCGTCTACGGACTGGTCATCCCCGAGCCGTGGGGCGAGGCACGGGTCGGCACGTCCTGCTTCGCCATGGTCACCGAGGAGCTCGCCCGCGGCTGGATGAGCCTGGCCGGCGCGATGGGCGGCCACAGCGTCGTCGCTCAGCTCCTGCTGTCCTTCGGCACGCCCGAGCAGCGGGAGCGGTATCTGCCGCGGATGGCCACGGGCGAGCTGCGCGCGACGATGGCGCTCACCGAGCCGGGCGGCGGCTCCGACCTCCAGGCGATGCGCACCGTCGCCCGCCGCGACGGCGACGGCTACCTGCTCAAGGGCTCCAAGACCTGGATCAGCAACGCCCGCCACTCGGGGCTGCTGGCGGTACTGTGCAAGACCGACCCGGCGGCCGAGCCCGCGCACAAGGGCGTGTCGATCCTGCTCGCCGAGAAGGGCGACGGTTTCTCCCTCTCCCGCGACCTGCCCAAACTGGGTTACAAGGGCGTGGAGAGCTGCGAGCTGGTCTTCGACGACCTGCGGGTGCCCGCGGAGAACCTCCTCGGCGGCGTCGAGGGCAAGGGCTTCGCGCAGATGATGCGCGGTCTTGAGCTCGGCCGGATCCAGGTCGCCTCACGGGCGCTGGGCGTCGGGCGTGCCGCGCTGGAGGACTCGCTGCGCTACGCGCAGGAACGCGAGACGTTCGGCGTGCCGATCTGGAAGCACCAGTCGATCGGCAACTACCTAGCCGACATGGCCACCAAGCTCACCGCCGCCCGCCAGCTCGTCCTGCACGCCGCGCAGCGGTACGACGAGGGCGAGCGCGCCGACATGGAGGCGGGGATGGCCAAGCTGTTCGCCTCCGAGACGGCGATGCAGATCGCCCTGGACGCCGTCCGCATCCACGGCGGCTACGGGTACTCCACGGAGTTCGACGTGGAGCGCTACTTCCGCGACGCGCCGCTGATGATCGTCGGCGAGGGCACCAACGAGATCCTGCGCAACGTCATCGCGCGGCAGCTCATCCAGCGCGGCGACGTGGCACCGTGACGGCACCGCCGGCCGCCCGTCCCCCCGCAGAGAAAGGCACGGAACCGTGAGCACCGACCTGCCGCACTTCCCCCTCCTCATCGACGGCGCCCGTGTGGAGTCCGGGACCGGCCGCGCCTATGAGACGACCGACCCGTTCACCGGCGAACCCTGGGCCACCGCCCCCGACTGCGACGAGCGGGACGTCGACGCGGCGGTGCGGGCGGCCCGCCGCGCACTCGACGGCCCCTGGGGCCGGCTCACCGGTTTCCAGCGCGCGCGCCTGCTGCGCCGCCTCGGCGACATCATCGCCCGCGACGCCGCCGAGCTGGCCGAGCTGGAGACGAGGGACAGCGGCAAGCTCCTGCGGGAGATGCGCGGCCAGCTGGAGAGCATCCCCGAGTGGTTCCACTACTTCTCCGGCCTCGCCGACAAGCTCGAAGGCGCGACCATCCCCTCCGACAAGCCGAACTACCTGGTCTACACCCGCCGGGAGCCGGTCGGCGTGGTCGCCGCGATCATGCCGTGGAACTCGCCGCTGCTCCTGCTGTGCTGGAAGCTCGCGCCCGCCCTCGCCGCCGGCTGCACCGTCGTCGCCAAGCCCAGCGACCACACCCCCGTCTCCACGCTGGCCTTCGCCGCCCGGCTCGAGGAGGCGGGATTCCCTCCCGGTGTCCTCAACGTCGTGACCGGCGACGGCCCCGCCGTCGGCAAGGCGCTGTCCGCCCACCCCGGCGTGGACAAGATCGCCTTCACCGGCTCCACCCGTGTCGGCACGGAGATCGCCAAGGCCGCCGCCGACAACATCACCGGTGTCGTCCTGGAGCTGG
Organism: Actinomycetes bacterium; assembly: GCA_023425615.1. GTDB lineage: Bacteria > Actinomycetota > Actinomycetes > Streptosporangiales > Streptosporangiaceae > Actinocorallia. The sequence continues at coordinate 3,078 of JAFACJ010000287.1, read as the reverse complement.
GCGGCAAGTCCGCGCACGTCGTCTTCCCCGACGCCGACCTGGACGCCGTCGCAGGCGGCGTGGTGGCGGGGGTGTTCGCCGCCACCGGCCAGACCTGCATGGCCGGGTCGCGCCTCCTGGTCCAGCGCGGCGTCCACGACGCGCTGGTCGACCGGATCGTGGCCCGCGCCCGCACCATCGTGCTCGGCGACCCGAGCGCCGCCGGCACCGAGATGGGCCCGATCTCCAACCGCGTCCAGTACGAGAAGGTCCTCGACTTCTTCGCCACCGCCGTCCGCGAGGGCGCCACCGTGGCCACCGGCGGGACCCCCGTGCACGAACTGGGCGGCTTCTTCGTCCACCCCACCGTCCTGACGGGCGTCTCCCCGGCGATGACCGTGGCCTGCGAGGAGGCGTTCGGCCCGATCCTGTCGGTCATCGCCTTCGACACCGAGGAGGAGGCCGTCGCCCTCGCCAACGACACCCGCTACGGTCTCGCCGGGGCCGTCTGGACCAAGGACATCCACCGCGGCCACCGGGTGGCGCACGCCCTCCGCGCCGGCACCGTGTGGATCAACGCCTACCGCGTCGTCGGCCCCAACGTCCCCTTCGGCGGTTTCGGCATGTCCGGCCTGGGCCGCGAGAACGGCGTGGACGCCGTCCGCGAGTACACCGAGACCAAGGCCGTCTGGGTGGAGCTCACCGGCGGCACCCGCGACCCCTTCACTCTCGGCTGAGCGGCGCCCGTGTCAGGAGCCCGGGGTGACGAGGCCCGACTCGTAGGCGACGACGACGGCCTGCGCGCGGTCGCGGAGGCCGAGTTTGGCGAAGATGCGGGCCAGGTGCGTCTTCACCGTCGCCTCGCTGAGGTGGAGGGCCGCGGCGAGTTCGGCGTTGGACAGGCCGCCGCCGACCAGGCGCAGCACCTCCGTCTCGCGCGGGGTCAGGCCGTCCAGGCCCCGGGGCGACGGGCGGGGGCGGGCGTGGCGTTCGACGAGGCGGCGGGTGATGGACGGCGAGAGCAGCGCGTCGCCGGTCACGACGAGGCGCACCGACGCCACGAGGTGCTCGGGCGTGACGTCCTTGAGGAGGAAGCCGCTGGCGCCCGCGGAGAGCGCCGCGTACACGTACTGGTCGAGGTCGAACGTGGTGAGCATCAGGACCCGGCAGGCGGGGTCGTCGGCCAGGACGCGGCGGGCCGCCTCAAGCCCGTCGATGCCGGGCATGCGGATGTCCATGAGCACCACGTCGGGGCGCAGGCGGCGGGCGGCGGCCACCGCCTCCAGGCCGTCGGCCGCCTCCCCCACCACGTCGATGCCGGACTTGGTGAGGATCATCCGGAAGCCGCCGCGCACCAGCGCCTGGTCGTCGGCGATCAGCACGCGGGTCACGGCCGCTCCAAGGGGAGGCGGGCGCGCACCCGGTAGCCGCCGCCCAGGCGGCGGCGTGCGTCGAAGTCGCCTCCATAGACCGCGACGCGTTCGCGCAGCCCGGCGAGGCCGCGGCCTCCTCTGCCCTCCGGTGGAGGCCGGCCGGTGCCGGTGAGCGTGCTCGGACCGGTGTTGAGCACCTCAAGACGCAGGTTCCTGACCCCGTAGTTCACTCTGACCTCCGCGCGGATGCCGGGCGCGCCGTGTTTGAGCGCGTTGGTGAGCGCCTCTTGGACGACGCGGTACCCGGTGGCGTCGACCCCGGCGGGCAGCGGCCTCGGCTCGCCGGTCACCGTCACGTCGACGGGCAGCCCCGCGAACGCGATGCGGTCGACGAGCGTGCCCAGCTGCGCCAGGGACGGCTGGGGGGAGAGCGCGTCGCCGTCGGGCGCCGGCGCGAGGACGCCGAGCAGGTGCCGCAACTCGGTCATCGCCTCCCGCCCGGTGCGTTCGACGGCGAGGAGCGCCTCCTCCGCCTCGCCGTCCAGACCGTGCCGTGCCGCGCCCGCCTGGACGACCATGACGCTGACACTGTGGCTGACGATGTCGTGCAGGTCGCGGGCGACACGGGCGCGCTCCTCCTCGACGGCGCGGTGCGCGGCGCTCTCGCGTTCGCGTTCCAGCAGCCAGGTCCTGGCGCCGAGTTCGGCGTGGCGGCGCCGCCGCTCCCACAGGGCCCACAGGCAGGGTGCGGCCATGAGCAGAGGCACGATCCACACGGGCACCATGCCCTCATACTGCCGTGTACCGGATACCGGCACATCATCCCGGCGATCCAGCTCCCTACATCTCCCGGATGACGCGGGCGGGTACTTACATCCGCCGCCCGACGCGCGACCCCTCCCCCGGCCCCTACCGTCACCGCCATGGAACTGATGGTTCAGCTGAAGGACGTCCGCAAGGAGTACGGCGAGACCTCCGCGCTCGCCGGGGTCAGCCTCGACGTCCGGTCCGGTGAGGCGGTCGCGGTGATGGGTCCCTCCGGTTCTGGCAAATCGACGCTGCTCAACATGATCGCGGGTCTCGACCGGCCGACGTCGGGCCGGGTGACGATGGCGGGCGAGGACATCACCGCGCTGGGCGAGGCGGCGCTGGCCCGGTACCGGCGCCGCCGCATCGGCATGGTGTTCCAGTTCTTCAACCTGCTGGACGACCTGCCGGTGCTGGAGAACGTGATGCTCGCCGCCCAGCTCCTCGGCACCCCGCGCAGGCAGGCGCGGGCCCGCGCGATGGAGCTGCTGGAGGAGCTCGGCATCGCCGACCGGCGCAACGCCTACCCGGTGGTGCTGTCCGGCGGGGAGCGCCAGCGCGTCGGCGTCGCCCGCGCCCTGATGAACCGGCCGGCGCTGCTGCTGGCCGACGAGCCGACCGGCGCGCTGGACTCCCGGGCCGGTGAGCAGGTGATGGACCTCCTGCTGGACCTCAACCAGATCGGCCAGACGCTGGTCATCGTCACCCACGACGAGCGCCTGGCGACACGGTGCGCCGACCGGGTCGTGGCGTTCGAGGACGGCCGCGTGGCGTCCGAGGTGACGCGGTGAGGGCGGTGTGGCGGGCTGCGCGGTTCGCGGTGCGGCGGCGCCGGCTGCAGACGTCGCTCATCGCCTTGGTGCTGCTGCTGTCCACCGGCACGGTCGTGCTGGCGCTGGGCCTGCTCGCGACCGTGGAC
>JAFACJ010000286.1 GCA_023425615.1 Actinomycetes bacterium | reverse complement strand
CTGCGGCACAGCCGGATCGCCCGCGCCATGGCCGTCTACTTCGCGGTGAACGGCACGACCGCCTACATCGTCATCGGCTGGACCCCGCAGATCTACCGCGACGCCGGCTTCCCTCCCGGCGCGGCGGGGGCGCTGACCGCGGTGGTGCTGGGCCTGGCCGTGCCGGTCACCCTGGTGATGCCCTCGTTCATCGCACGGCTGCCCGACCAGCGCCCGCTGATGGCGGTGTTCTGCCTGAGCGGCCCGATCGCCTGCGCGGGGCTGGCCTTCGCCCCCACCGCGCTGCCGTGGCTGTGGGCGGTGCTGCTGGGCCTGAACGGCGTGGGCTTCCCCCTGTCCCTCACCATGATCGGACTGCGGTCGCGCACCCCGGAGGGCGCCACCCGGCTGTCGTCCTTCGTGCAGAGCATCGGCTACCTGTGCTCCATCCCCGGGCCCGTGCTGGTCGGCGTCCTGCACGAGCACACCGGCGGCTGGCGCCTCCCGCTGGCCTTCCTCGCCGTGATCGCGGTGCCGCAGCTGGTCTTCGGCCTGCACGCCGCCCGCAAGGGCACGATCGAGGACGAGCTCGCCGCCTGGTCCGAGCGCCGGTCCCCGTCAACGCCGGCGCTTGACGGCGCGCAGCAGGACGAACTTGGGATTGCTCGCGACGGTGTCGCAGCCGCCGAACAGGCGGCGGAGCTTCACGTGGTAGCCCAGGTGCCGGTTGCCGACGACCCACAGCTCGCCGCCGGGGGCCAGGGCCCTGCGGGCGCCCTGGAACATGCGCCAGGCCGTCGTGTCCGTGGTGGCCAGATGGGAGTGGAACGGCGGGTTGTTGAGGACGAGGTCGGCTGAGCCGGGGGCGACGGCGTCGAGCGCGTCGGCGGCGGTGAACACCGCGCGGTCCTCCAGCCCGTTGGCCAGGAAGGTGTCGCGGGCCGAGGCGACCGCCTGGTAGGACTCGTCGGTGCAGACGATCTCGGCCCCGGGATGGGTGAGGGCGGCGGCCAGGCCGAGGACGCCGTTGCCGCAACCCAGGTCCACGACGCGGGACGCGCCGTGCCGCACGGGGAGGTGCTCCAGCAGGAACCGGGTGCCGATGTCGAGCCGGTCGGCGCAGAAGACGCCGGCGTGGTTGACGACCGTGCGGCCAGAGACGGCGCCGACGCCGTCGGGCAGCCGGTGGCTCAGCGGCCAGGAGCCGGGTCCCGGCTCCAGTGAGGTGTCGGGCTCGGCGAGGATGAGCCGCGCCTTGCGCACCGCCAGTGAGGTGCGGGTGGGGCCGATGAGCTCCTCGAACAGGCGCAGGGTCGAGGTGTGGATCTCCTTGACCATGCCCGCGCCGACGACCGTCGTCCCGTGGTGCAGGCCGCGGCGCAGCCGGCGCAGCTGGTCCTCCAGCAGGGCGAGGCTCTTGGGCACCCGCACCAGGAGGGTGTCGATGGGGCCCGGCGGCTCGTCGCGGGTGGTCAGCAGCGTCGCGTCCGTCTCGTCGTGCCCGGCCCTGCGCAGGTTCTCGCGGGTGGGGAGCCGCCGAGGAAGGAGTCGGAGATCTGGACGGGCCGGTGCCCGGCCAGCGCGGTCGTCAGCGCGCCCCACCGGTCGCCGAGGATGACGAGCGTCCCCTTCGGGCCGCCCGATTCCGCCAGATGGCGCAGCAGGTACTCATCCGCCGCGTCCCACGCGCGCAGCGGATCCTGGGGGCGCGCGGGGAAGCGGGTGAGCTCCAGCTCCCCCGCCGAGGTCACCAGCCGGTTCACCTGAGCGAGGTTAGCCGTTCCCCCTCCCCCATCCGTACACATAGGATGCACCCGGATTGCCTTGTTTCACCCCTTCATTGGTATATGTCGCAGTAAGGTGGGCCGTTTTGCACCCGTTCCGTACCGCTGTGGAGAAACACGACCTGGACGCGGTCCACGCCCTGCTCGCCGAGGACGCGACCTTCCTCAGCCCCGTCGCCTTCAAGCCCTACCACGGGCGCGAGATGGTCGCCGCGATCCTCCGCGGCGCGATGCGGGTCTTCCAGGACTTCCACTACGTCAAGGAACTGAGTGACGGCGACGAGCACGCCCTCGTCTTCAAGGCGCGCATCGACAACACCGACATCCACGGCTGCGACTTCCTCACCATGAACGAGGACGGGCTCATCCAGGAGTTCTGCGTCATGCTCCGCCCCATGTCCGCCGTCCACGCCATGTCCGAGGCCATGCGCTCCCAGTTCGAGCTCATCGACCGGGAACTCCGCACCTGCTGACCGGCGCCGCCGGTTCAGGAGTGGCGTTCAGGAGGGCTCCGTGAGGTTGACGCCCGTCCCCGGGTCGAAGAGATGGATCAGGGACGGGTCGTAGACGAGTTCCAGGAGTTCGCCCTCCCGCGCCGGGGACTTGGCGTCCAGGCGGGCCGTCACCTGGGTGGATTCCAGGTTCAGGTAGGCGTACTTCTCCGCGCCCAGGGACTCCACGATGTCGGTGCGTGCGGTGAAGGACAGGCCGGGCGCGGCAGAGGGGCGCGGAAGGCGGGCGTCCTCGAAGGACTCGGGCCGGATCCCCATGACCACCTCGCGGGGTGCGTCGCGGTGCAGGGCCGCGGTGATGCGGGGCGTGGGCGGGATGAGGCCCAGCGGGGTGCGCAGGCCCTCGGAGGTGAGGTCGGCCGCCAGGAGGTTCATCGACGGTGAGCCGATGAAACCCGCGACGAAGAGATTGCGGGGATGGGCGTAGAGGTCCTCGGGAGGACCCATCTGCTGGACCACGCCCTTGTCGAGCAGGACGATGCGGTCGGCCAGGGTCATCGCCTCGGTCTGGTCGTGGGTGACGTAGACGGTCGTGGTGCCCAGGCGGTTCTGGAGGCGGGAGATCGTCGTGCGCATCTGGACGCGGAGCTTGGCGTCAAGGTTCGACAGGGGCTCGTCCATGAGGAACGCCCTGGGGTCGCGGACGATGGCGCGGCCCATCGCCACGCGCTGGCGCTGGCCGCCCGAGAGCTGGGCGGGGCGGCGGTCCAGCAGGGGTTCCAGGTCCAGGAGGCGGGCGGTCTCCTCGATCCTGGCGCGCGCCCGCGCCTTGTCCGCCTTGGCCAGCCTCAGGGGGAAGCCGATGTTCTGGCGTACCGTCAGATGCGGGTAGAGGGCGTAGGACTGGAAGACCATCGCGATGTCGCGGTCGCGGGGCGGCCTCTCGTTCATCCGCTCGCCGTCGATGCGCAACTCGCCGGCGGAGATGTCCTCCAGACCGGCGATCATGTTGAGGGTTGTGGACTTGCCGCAGCCCGACGGGCCGACGAGGACGATGAACTCGCCGTCGGCGATCGTCAGGTCCAGCGCCTCCACGGCCACGGTGCCGTCGAAGAAGCGCTTGGTCACCCCGTCGAGGACGATCTCAGCCATGCCTCATCCCTTCACCGCGCCCGAGGTCAGGCCGGAGACGATCCGGCGCTGGAAGAACAGCACGAACACCACGATCGGGATGGTGATCACCACCGCGGCGGCGGCGATCGAGCCCGTCGGGTCCTCGAACTGGGAGCCGCCGGTGAAGAACGAGATCGTCGCCGGTGCCGTCCGCGCGGCGCTGGAGGAGGTCAGCGAGACCGCGAACAGGAAGTCGTTCCAGCAGACGATGAACGCCAGGATCGCGGTGGTCACCACGCCGGGCGCGGCCAGCGGCACGATGACCAGCCGGAACGCCTGCAGGGGGGTGGCGCCGTCCATCCGCGCGGCACGCTCCAGATCGCGGGGGATCTCCTCGAAGAAACGGGTGAGCGTGTAGATCGTCAGGGGCAGCGCGAAGGTGATGTACGGCAGGATCAGGCCGGGCCAGGTGTCGAACAGGCCGAGCGCCCGTTCGATCTGGAACAGCGGGGTCACCAGCGAGATCTGCGGGAACATCGCGATGAGCAGGGAGACGCCCAGCACCGCGGAGCGGCCGGGGAAGTCGAGGCGGGCGACGGCGTAGGCGGCGGTCGTGCCGATCGCCACGGCCACGAGCGTGGAGATCAGCCCGATCCCGATCGAGTTGGCGAGGCCGCGCAGGAAGTCGTCGTTCTGGAAGATGGCGTGGTAGTTCGCCAGGGTCCATTCGCGCGGGAGGAACGAGCCGTCGCCGACGGTGCGCGGTGTCTTCAGCGACAGCGAGGCGATCCACAGCACCGGGACCAGCGCGTACAGCAGGATCAGCAGGTCGGCGAGGCTCCAGCGGACCCGGGTCACGACCGTCCTCCCCCGGTCGGGGTACCGGTGCCGAGGCCCCTGACGAAGCCGAACGCGATGAGCGCCGTGATCAGGAAGATCAGCACCGACAGGGTGGAGCCGATGCCGAGGTTCAGGCCGCCGATCAGATTGTGGTACGCGGTGATCGACACCGAGGCGGTGCCCTGCGCCCCGCCCGTCAGCACATAGACGTCGTCGAAGATCCGGAAGGCGTCGAGGGTGCGGAAGAGCAGCGCGGCGAGGATCGCCGGACGCATCAGCGGCAGGACGACCAGCGTGAACCGCTGCCGGGCGTTCGCGCCGTCCATCTCCGCGGCCTTCAGCGCGTCCTCGGGCACCAGCGCGAGACCGGCCATGAGCAGCAGCGCCATGAACGGCGTCGTCTTCCACACCTCGGCCAGCACGATGACCGCGAGGGCCGGCCAGTGCTCGGTGAGCGGCGCCCGCCCGGCCGGGAGCAGCCCGGCCAGCCAGCCGGTGCCGGGCGTCCACGCGTACTTCCAGCCGAAGGCCGCCGCGACGGTGACGATGCCGTAGGGGATGAGGACGACCGTGCGGACGGGCCCGCGGCCCACGGGCGTCCGGTACATGGCCAGCGCCAGCGCCATGCCCAGCACGAGTTCCAGGGCGACGCTCACCACCGTGATCACCAGGGTGACCCACAGGGCGTTCCACCAGAAGCCGCTGGTGAGGACCGTGCCGTAGTTGTCGAGGCCGATCCACGCCCGGCGGCCGGGGAAGCGCAGGTCATGGCGCTGGAAGGAGAGCAGCACCGAGTACAGGACCGGCCATGCCGCCACCAGCAGCATGACGAGCGCGGCGGGCGCGCACAGCCACCAGGCGAGTCCGCGTTCGCGGCGCATCAGGGCAGCACCCCCTAGCTCTGGAGCGCGTCGGAGATCAGCTCGCGCAGCGTCGCGAGGGTGGCGGGGGGATCGATCGCGGCGGGCGGTGACAGCGTGACGGCGGTGACCGTGGAGACGTTCTGGTAGGTGGGGGTCTGGGGGCGCGGCGCCGCGGTCTTGAGGGCGGTGAGGATCGCGTCGCGCATCGGGTACGCCTCGGCCATCCCGGGGGCGTGGTAGACCGACTCGATGGTCGGGGGCAGTCCGTCCATGGTCGCCGCGACGCGCTGGCTCTCGGCGTCGCGCAGGCACAGGGCCGCCTGGAACGCCTGCTCGGGGTGCCGGGAGTACCGGCTGACCGCGAAGTTCGCGCCGCCCAGCGGGGAGCGGCCTTCGCCGGTGATGCCCGGGTAGGGCGCCCACTTGAAGCGGCCGATGAGGTCCGGCCTGCCGGCGGCCATGGAGGCGTAGACGTACGGCCAGTTGACCTCGTAGGCGGCGCGTCCCGCCTCGACTGCCAGCCGCGCGTCGTCCTCCTTGGTGTTGGGCAGGGACGGGTCCGCGGCCTGGGAGCGGGCGAAGGCGCGCATCACCCGCAGGGCCTGGAGGGCGGGTTCTCCGAGTTCGACGCGTTCGCCGTCCGGGCTGAGGATCCGTCCTCCGGCGGAGGCGACGAGGCTGTTGAACCACACGACGATGCCCTCGTACTGCACTCCCGTCACCTCGCCGTAGTGCGGTTCGCCCCGCCGCGCCAGTTCGGCCGAGGCGTCCATCAGCCCCTGCCAGGTCGACGGGGGCCGCGGGATGAGGTCCGAGCGGTACCAGAGGAGCTGGACGTTGGTGTTGTAAGGGGCCGCGTACATCCGTCCCCGCCACATCGCGGTGCCGAGCGGCTGCGGGAGCGTCCCCTCCCGCGCCCTGCGGGCGTGCTCACCCGTCCACTCCCTGATCCACCGGGCCTCGGCGAGCTCCGCCGTCCAGGTGACGTCCAGGCCCAGCACGTCCAGGCCGGGATCGGCCGCCGCCAGCCGCCGGACGAGCTGCTCGCGCTGGTCGTCGGCGCCGCGCGGCAGCGTGTTGAGCGCGATCCGGTAGGCGCCCTTCGCCAGCCCGTTGCAGCGGTCGACGATCCGCGCCAGGTTCTGCTGCGGCGCGTTGTACAGGTCGACCACGGGAGCGCCGCCGCCCTTCCCTCCTGCGCATCCGGCCGCCGACAGCGCCACGAGCACGCCGGCCAGGCACCTCCGTCTCAGCCGCATCCCCCGCCTCTACCCGCCTCCGGTACCGGCTCACGGGGTGACGCGCATCGATGACGTTTGCGGACCTCGGCTTTACCCGGCGGATCGGTCAAAGGGGAACGAAGGACATGGGCCCCTCACGGCCGAGGTCCGCGACGGACGGTGACGACATGAGCAAGGTTCTTCCCCTCGGGCAGGTCCGCGGCATCAGGATCGGAGCCCAGTGGTCGGCGCTGCTGATCGTCGGCCTGGTCTGGCTGATCCTGGCCACGGGGGTGCTGCCCCGCGCCGATCCGGGCCGCGCCCCGGTGGTCTACTGGGCGGCGGCGCTCCCGGTCGCCCTGCTGTTCTTCGCCTGCCTGCTCGGCCACGAACTCGCGCACAGCCTCGTCGCGCTGCGCAGCGGGGTCCGCGTCAACTCGATCACGCTGTGGATGCTCGGCGGGATCTCCGAACTGGAGGACGAGGCGCCGACACCGCGCGCCGACCTGGCGATCGCGGCGGCCGGACCGCTGGCCAGCTTCGCGCTGGGCTTCCTGTGCGCCGCTGCCGCCGCCGCTGCCTGGCTGCTGCACGCGGCCCCGCTGCTGGTCCAGCCCCTGGTGTGGCTGGCGCTGATGAACCTCCTGCTCGGTGTGTTCAACCTGCTCCCCGGCGCCCCCCTGGACGGCGGACGGGTGCTGCGGGCGATCCTGTGGCACCGCTACCACGATCTGACCCGCGCCGACCTGGCCGCCGCCCGCGCCGGACGCGCGGTGGGCCTGACCCTGGTGGTGCTGGGCGCCGCGCAGGTGCTGTTCACCCGGTCGGGCGGCGGTCTGTGGACGATGCTCATCGGCTGGTTCCTCATGGTCTCCGCCAAGGCCGAGGGCACGGCCCGCCTGGTGCGCGACGCGCTCAGGAACGTGCGGATCGGCCAGGTCATGGAGCCCTCCCCCGACTGCGCGCCGTCCTGGCAGAGCGTCGACTCCTTCCTCCACGAGACCGTCGCCTTCTCCCGGCCGGGCGTCTTCCCCGTCATCGACGTCGCGGGGGCGCCCGGGGGCCCCCGCCCCCCCCCCCCCCGACCC
>JAFACJ010000635.1 GCA_023425615.1 Actinomycetes bacterium | reverse complement strand
CACAGCCGCTCGATGTCGCCGAGGTCGTGGGTGGTGAGCAGGATCGTGGTGCCCTCCTCGGCGTTGACCCGGGCCAGGAACTCCCGCACCGTGGCCTTGCTCACCACGTCGAGCCCGATCGTCGGCTCGTCCAGCACGAGCAGCTCGGGGGAGTGCAGCAGCGCCGCGGTGAGGTCGCCGCGCATCCGCTGGCCCAGGCTGAGCTGGCGCACCGGGGTGCCGAGGAAGGGGCCGAGGTCCAGCAGCTCGGTCAGCTCGGCGAGCCGCGCGGCGAACCGCCTGTGATCTACTTTGTAAAGGTGCCGGATCAGGGCGAAGCTGTCGCGCAGCGGCAGATCCCACCACAGGGTGGTGCGCTGCCCGAACACCACGCCGAGGCGCAGCGCCAGCTCGGTGCGCCGCCGCGACGGATCGAGCCCCGCCACCCGGATCCGCCCCCGGGAGGGGGTGAGGATGCCGGTCAGCATTTTGATCGTGGTGGACTTCCCCGCGCCGTTCGGGCCGAGATAGCCGACGAACTCCCCGGGCGCGACGTCGAAGCTCATCCCGTCCACCGCCGTCACCAGCGTCCTCGACCGGCGCAGCCGCCCCGTCTTCCGCCGCACCGTGAAGGTCTTGCTCACCCCGGACAGATGGATCACGTCAACTCCCCGTCGATCGGTAGTGGCGCAGCCCCGTGCGCCAGGCGACGGCGGCCACCGCGCACAGCAGCGCGGTCGCCGCGGGGCCGAGGAACCGGACGAACACCGGCAGCCCGAGCGGGTCGGGCAGGTCGAGGATGTACAGGACCGGCTGCCAGTTCACGAACGCCAGCGGCACCGCGAACGTGACGCCGAGGACGAAGTCGCGCCCGTACAGGGACATCGGGTACTGGGTCGCGAAGGAGCCGCCCCAGGTGATCGCCTTGGTCGCCTCGTACCCGTTGATCAGGACGAACTGCAGCGACGCCGAGAGCACCCAGACGGCGCAGAACAGCAGTGTCCCGTTGGCCACCATCAAGACGGTCAGCAGCACGTCCGGCGGGCCGAGGCCGGCCCGCGACCCGCCCCAGGCCAGCACCGCGACGGCCGGGACGAGCCTGCCCAGCTTGCGCGGTGTGAAGTCCTCGGTGGCGAGCTGGATGAGCGGGCTCACCGGCCGGATGAGCATGGTGTCGAGGGTGCCCTGCCTGATGTGCTGGCCGAGCCGGTCGACGGCGCCGATCAGGAGGTTGCTCAGCCCGAACGACATCTGGGAGGAGCCGTAGAGGAGCATCGCCCCCGCCGTGTCGAGCCCGCCGAGCGTCCGCATGTGGGTGAAGAGGACGAGGATCGCCGCCAGGTCGAGCGAGGAGCTGACCATGACCCCCACCGTGAGCAGGGCGATCGTGGCCGGGTACTCCATCGCGGCGCGCGTCCAGGTCCAGGCCAGCAGGAGGAAGGTCCTAACCACCCTGGATCACCAGCCTCCGGTGGGCGGCGCGGGTGGTCAGCCGGCCGAGGAGCAGCAGCGCGGCGGCCCAGCCGGCCTGGAAGCCGTAGGCGTGCAGGAGGTCCCAGCCCTGCACCTTGCCGAGGTAGACGTTCGCGGGGATCTGGACGAGCGCCGACCAGGGCAGCGCCGCGGCGATCGTGCGCAGCGGCTCGGGGAAGGCGACGAGCGGCAGGACCATCCCCGACAGGAACAGCGAGCAGACGACCGCCACCGCGTCGAGGCCGCGGGAGTCGTGCACCCAGAAGACCGCGAGCGCCACGAGGTAGCGCAGGCCGAAGCTGACCAGCACCGCCAGCAGCAGCGCGACGCCGAAGGCCGCCCAGCGCCACGGCCCGTGGACGAGGACGCCGAACGCCAGCCAGCCGGCGGTCAGCGGGACGAAGCCGCGGGCGAGCGCGACGAAGGAGGCGCGGCCCAGGTCGTCGGCCAGCCACCACAGCTGGAGGTCGGCGGGGCGGTACAGGTCGATGGAGACGTCGCCGGTGCGCACCCGCTCGGTGAGGTCCATGCCGCCGAAGATCTGGACCGGCCCGATGAGGGCCTGGGTGAGGAAGGAGAAGGTGACGGCGTCCAGGACGGTGTAGCCGCCGAGGTGGGGGCGGCTCTCCCACAGGGCCATCAGGACGTAGGCGCGCAGGAAGCCGAACATCGTGTTGGAGACGGCCTCGCCGAGCGAGGCCAGCCGGTAGGCGGAGTAACGTCGAAACGAGAACCAGCACACCAGCGCGTAGGCCATGGACCTCCCGTCCGCAGAGGGCAGGACCGACCATCGTAAGCGAAGGACCCTCCCGGCCGCAGGGCCGGAAGGGTCCTTCTCAAGGGGACCGCACGGTGTGAGGGGGAGTCACCGTGCCGATCGGGTTCTCAGCGCGCGTTGGAGCCACGGGTAACGCGCCGTCAGGCGTGTGTCTCCTAGTGGATCGTTCAGTGCGCGTCAGCGCGCGTTGGAGCCACGGGTAACGCGCCGTAGGCGCGTGTCTCCTAGTGGAACTGCTCGTCCTCGGTGGAGCCCTTGTAGGCGGTGGTCGAGGAGTTGGGGTTGATGGCGGTGGACACCAGGTCGAAGTAGCCGGTGCCGACCTCGCGCTGGTGCTTGGTGGCGGTGTAGCCGCGGGCCTCGGCGCCGAACTCGCGCTCCTGGAGGTCGACGTAGGCGGTCATGCCCTCGCGGGCGTAGCCGTGGGCCAGGTCGAACATGGAGTAGTTGAGCGCGTGGAAGCCGGCCAGGGTGATGAACTGGAACTTGAAGCCCATGTGG
>JAFACJ010000575.1 GCA_023425615.1 Actinomycetes bacterium | reverse complement strand
GTCCTGGTCCTTGCAGTCCGGGATGTCCACGAGGGTGTCGCGGGGGATGCTCACCATCGTCGCGTCACGTCCGTCGGCCGGGAGGTGCGCCACGATGATCGTGTCGGAGCGCGCGAACCGGGCGCCGCCGGCCCTGCTGTCGGAGCCGAGCACCAGGATGTTCAGGTCCGCGGCCGGTTTCGGCTCCTTGACGACCTTGATGTCGACCAGGTCGTCGATGGGCCCCGCCTCGGTGGTGAGCAGCAGCCACGGCACCAGGAGCGCGGAGGCCGTGACGACGGCGGCTGCGCCCAGGACGAACCATGTCCTCGGCCGGAAGAGGCCGCCACGGCTCCCCCCGTACATCCGCTCCCTCTGCCGGGCGAGCGAGGCCGAAGGCTCGTGTTCCAGATCACGGCCGAGGTCGCGCAGCATCTTCAGATCGTCCATCTTCACTCTCCTTCCAGCGGGTTGACCTCGCCCAATGCGGCGCGCACCTTGCGGCGGGCCCGGTTGAGCCGGGACCGTACGGTCCCGATGGGGATGTCCAGCGCCCGTGCGACCTCCTCGTAGGAGAAGTCACCCCAGGCCACCAGCAGCAGTACGTCGCGTTCTCCGGTCGCCAGGGCGGCCAAGGCGAGCGCCAGTTCGCCGCGTGACGCCTGCGCGGTCACACCCGCGGCGACCTGGTCGGCGGGTGATTCCACGTACGCGTCCGGCGGGACGCTGCGCTCCCAGGCGCGGTAGCGGGCGGCTTCGCGCCGGTGGTGGCGGGAGATGAGCTTGGTGAGGATGCCGAACAGCCAGGGACGGGCGTCCGTGTACGCCAGGTCGTATCTGGCGCGTTTGGCGAAGGCGATCGCGAAGGTGTCGCCTACGAGGTCCTCGGCACTCTCGGGGCCGAGGCGGCGCGAGGTGTAGCGGTACAGCAGGCCGGAGTAGCGGTCGAAGAGCTCCGCGAACGCCTCGGGTCTCCGCAGGGATTCTGCGATCAGCTCCGAGTCGTCCGACCGCACGGACGTCACCATGCCATTGCGGCCTTCCTTAGGGGGCAGGTCGTAGATATCTCGCCGCGACGTGGGAAAGGGGTTCACGATGCAGATCGCCGTCTGCGGCCCGGCCGAGCCGAGGCCCGAGGACGTGGTGCACGCCGCCGAGGTGGGCAGGCTGCTCGCCGAGCTGGGGGCGACCGTCCTGTGCGGGGGCTACGGAGGGGTGATGGAGGCGGTCGCGCGAGGGGCGTGGGACGCCGGCGGAATGACGGTCGGGATCCTCTCCGGGCCCGACGCGGCGGGCGCCAACCCCTATCTGACCGTCAAGATATCCACAGGCATGGGACAGGCCCGCAATGTGGTGCTGGTACGTTCGGCGCAGGCGGTGATCGTCATCGGGGGCTCGTGGGGGACGCTCTCGGAGCTGGCCATCGCCTGCCGTCTGGGGATTCCCGCGGTCGCCCTGGGCGGGTGGCGGGTCCTGGACCGCTGGGGAGATCCCGTGAGCGGCGTCGTGACGGCGGGGAGCCCGCAGGAGGCGGTGGACCTCGCCCTGTCGGAGGGCCGGGTGTAAGTGGTTACATACCTCTATGACCCGAACCGCGTTCAGGACGTGTCCGCTGTGCGAGGCCGTGTGCGGCCTGGAGCTCACCCTGGATGATGACGACAAGGTCATCAAGGTCCGAGGTGACAAGAACGACCCCTTCAGCCAGGGGTTCATCTGCCCCAAAGGCGCGAGCTTCGGGCGCCTGGATAACGACCCCGACAAACTGACCACACCGCTCGTCGGCGGCCGGGAGGCTGCCTGGGAGGACGCCTTCGAGACGGCGGGCCGCGGCCTGCGCCGGATCATCGAGACCTACGGCAAGGACGCCGTCGCCATCTACCTGGGCAACCCCAGCGCGCACAGCGTCGCGGGCTCCCTGTACGGGCCGCTGATCATCAAGGGCGTCGGCACGAGGAACTTCTACAGCGCCAGCACCTCCGACCAGATGCCCAAGCACGTCAGCGCCGGATACATGCTCGGCGACCCGCTGGCCATCCCCGTCCCCGACCTCGACCGCACCTCCTATCTGCTGATGCTCGGCGCCAACCCGCTGGAGTCCAACGGCAGCCTGTGCTCGGCGCCCGACTTCCCCGGCCGGCTGAAGGCGCTGCGCCGCCGCGGCGGACGGCTCGTCGTGGTGGACCCGCGCCGCACCAGGACCGCCCAGCTCGCCGACCTGCACGTGCCGCTGCGGCCCGGCGCCGACACCTGGTTCCTGTTCTCCCTCGTCCACACCCTGTTCGAGGAGGGCCTCACCGCGCTCAGGCACGACGTCGACGGCCTGGAGCGGCTCCGGGAGCTGGCCGCGCAGTTCCCGCCCGAGACCACCGAGCCGATCACCTCGGTCCCCGCCGAGACCACCAGGCGGATCGCCAGGGAGCTGGCCGCCGCCGAGTCCGCCGCCGTCTACGGCAGGATCGGCACCTGCACCCAGGAGTTCGGCACCCTCGCCAGCTGGCTCATCGACGCCCTGAACATCCTCACCGGCAACCTCGACCGGCCCGGCGGCGTGATGTTCCCCAAGGCCGCGCACTCGATCGGCAAACGCTCCCGCCCCTACCGGACGGGCCGCTGGCACAGCCGCGTCCGCGGACTGCCCGAGGTCAACGGCGAACTCCCGGTCGCCACCCTCGCCGAGGAGATCGAGACCGAGGGCGAGGGCCAGATCAAGGCGCTGATCACGGTGGGCGGCAACCCCGTCCTGTCCGCGCCGAACGGCGACCGGATCGGCAGGGCGCTGGAGAAGCTGGAGTTCATGGTCAGCGTCGACCCGTACGTCAACGAGACGACACGGCACGCCGACGTGGTCCTGCCGCCTCCCCCGCACACCCGCACCCCGCACTACGACGTGGCGCTGCTGGCGTTCACCGTCCGCAACTACGTCCGCTACTCCCCGCCCGTCGCCGACCGCGGCGACCGGCCGTCCGAGTCGGAGATCATGGCGCGGCTCGCGGGCGAGCTCACCGGGGTCGGCCCGCAGGACGTCGATGAGTTCGTCATCCAGACCACCCTGAAGAAGGCGGGCCGCGAGGACCTGCGGGCCGAACTCGGGCCGCCCGGCGCCGAGGCCCGGCTGGACATGATGCTGCGCCTCGGCCCCTACGGCCTGACCCTGGCCGAGACGATCGGCGGCCTCGACCTCGGCCCCCTCCGGCCCCGGCTGGCCGAGGTCCTCGTCCTCGACCGCATCGACCTGTGCCCCGAGTCGTTCGCCGCCGACGTCGAGCGGCTCCGCGCCGCCCGCCCCGCCGACGGATTCGTGCTCATCGGACGCCGCCACCTGCGCTCCAACAACAGCTGGATGCACAACATCCCCGAACTGGTGGGCGGCTCCAACGCGTGCACGCTGCGGCTGAACCCGGAGGACGCCCGGCGGCTGGGCATCGCCGCCGGGGACACCGTCCGCGTCACCTCCCGCACCGGCGAGGTCGAGGTCGCCGCCGAACCGAACGACGAGATCATGCCGGGGGTGGTGAGCCTCCCGCACGGCTGGGGCCACACCAGGGCCGGGACCAGGACCCAGGTTGCCTCCGCCCACGCCGGCGTCAGCGTCAACTCCCTGACCGACGAGCAGGAGATCGACGTCCTGTCGGGCAACGCGGTGTTCAACGGGGTGCCCGTCCGGCTGGCCCGCGCCTGATCCCCGCCGGTCCGGGGACCACCCGTTATCCCCGGCCCGGCAGGGGAAGGTCTTGGAGAAGGTGGACAACGAGGAGCCCTCACCAGGCAGAGGGGATGTCAGCCAGTGAACCGTGAACGAGCCGGCAAGATCACGCGGAACGGGGCGGGAGCCGTCTCCCGCGCCCCGGTGGCGCTCGCCGAGCGCCTGGAACTGGACTCGTCCCTGGACGGCCCGATCAGAAGGATCTCCAAGGCGATCCATCGCGTCCTGCCTCCCGGGCCGCTGCGCAACCTGCTGCACGGCGTGCAGTTCGGCCATCCCGTCCACGCGCCCCTGACGGACCTGCCGATCGGCGCCTACTGCTCGACGGCGCTGCTCGACCTGTTCCCCGGCACCCAGCGGGCCTCACGCGTCCTGCTGGCGGCCGGACTGGCCGCGGCGGTCCCGACCGTGCTCACCGGCTTCGCCGACTGGTCCAGCCTGCACCGCGAGCAGCAGCGGGTCGGCCTCGCCCACGCCGCGGGGATGGCCACCACCAACCTGCTGTACGGCGCGTCCCTGCTGGCGCGGCTGCGCGGCGACCACGCCACCGGCAGGGTCCTCGGCTTCCTCGGGCTCACCAGCATGATGGCGGGCAGCTATCTGGGCGGCCATCTCGCCTTCCGGCAGGCGGCGGGCGCCAACCACGCGCCCTCGATCT
Organism: Actinomycetes bacterium; assembly: GCA_023425615.1. GTDB lineage: Bacteria > Actinomycetota > Actinomycetes > Streptosporangiales > Streptosporangiaceae > Actinocorallia. Next base: position 225 of record JAFACJ010000575.1, on the reverse strand, counting down.
CCCATCTCGTCCCGCTGGGCTGGCACGATCTGTGCACCCTCGACGATCTGCCCGACGGCTGGCCCGTCCACCGCGCGCTGGGCTACATCGACCTGTTCGTCCTGCGACTGGGGGAGGAGGTCAGGGTGCTCGCCGACAACTGCGCGCATCTGGCCGGGCCCCTGCACCAGGGCCGGGTGGTGCGGATCCACGACGAGATCTGCGTGGTCTGCCCCTGGCACGGCA
>JAFACJ010000516.1 GCA_023425615.1 Actinomycetes bacterium | reverse complement strand
CGTCCAAGGCGCCCAGCAGCGCCTCGGCGTACGCGGGCAGGCGGTCTGCCGCCGCGTCGGACAGCGGGAACGCGCGGACGGGCACGGGCTCGGCGGCCTGCCGCACGTCCTCGACCGCCTCCAGCGTGATGTGGGCGTTGGTGCCGCCGAAGCCGAAGGCCGACACACCGGCGCGGGGCGCGCGCCCGGCCACCGACGGCCAGGGCGTCTGCTCCGCGGCGACCTTCAGGTTCAGCTCGTCGAACGGGATGTGCGGGTTCGGCGAGGTGAAGTGCAGGGACGCGGGGATCGTCCGGTGCTTCAGCGCCAGCACCGTCTTGATCAGACCGGCGATGCCCGCCGCCGCCTCCATGTGGCCGAGATTGGACTTCACCGACCCCAGCAGCAGCGGTTCGGTGCGCCCGCCGCCGAGGACCTCGCCGATGGCCCGCGCCTCGATGGGGTCGCCCAGGAAGGTGCCGGTGCCGTGCGCCTCCAGGTAGTCCAGGTCGCGGTCGGCGGCGTACATCCCGTGCAGGAGCGCCTTCTGCGCCTCGGCGTTGGGCGCGACCAGGCCGTTGGAGCGCCCGTCGGAGTTGACGCCGGTGCCGGTGATGACGGCGAGGACGCGGTCGCCGTCGCGGCGGGCGTCCGAGAGGCGCTTGAGGACGACGACTCCGCAGCCTTCGGCGCGAACCATGCCGTCCGCCGAGGCGTCGAACGCTTTGCAGTGCCCGTCGGCGGCGGTGCCGCCCGCCGCGTCGAAGGTCATCGTGATGGTCGGCGACAGCAGCACGTTGACGCCGCCGGCCAGTGCCACGTCGCTGTCGCCGCCGCGCAGCGACTGGACCGCCAGATGCGTCGAGACGAGGGAGGAGGAGCAGGCGGTGTCCACGATCATGGACGGACCGCGCAGGTCGAGCAGGTACGACAGCCGGTTGGCGACGATGCTGAGCGCCGCTCCGGTCGCCGTGAACGCTTCCAGCCTGGTCAGGTCGGAGGCGGTCAGACCGGCGTACTCGGGCGCCGAGACACCGACGAAGACACCGGTGCGGGTGCCGCGCAACCGGGCGGGTGCGATGCCCGCGTGTTCCAGCGACTCCCAGGCCACCTCCAGCAGCAGGCGCTGCTGTGGGTCCATGACCGCCGCCTCGCGGGGGGTGATGCCGAAGAACTGGGCGTCGAAGCCGGCGATGTCGGTGAGGAAGCCTCCCCTGCGGGTGACGTTCCCGAGCAGGTCGGCGACCTCGGGCGAGCCGTCGTCGAAGGCGTCCCAGCGGCCTTCGGGCACCTCGCCGATCGCGTCCCCGCGTTCCAGCAGGAACCGCCAGAACTCCTCGGGCCCGTCGATCCCGCCGGGGAAGCGGCAGCCGACGCCGACCACGGCGATCGGCTCGTCATGGCGGGCCGGCACGGCCGCGGCGGGCGCCGCGGGCGCGGGCTGCTCGCCGCCGCTCAGCGCGGCGGAGATCCGGCTGATCGTCGGATGCTCCCAGACGAGGGTGGCCGGCAGTGTGCGGCCGAGGAGTTCCTCCAGCTCACCGGCGATCGCCACGGCGTCGCGCGAGGAGAGGCCGAACTCCTCCAGGGGCTGGTCCACGTCCACTTCGCCGGGGGCCAGACCGGCCCGCCGCGCTATCTCACCGACGAGGAAGTCCCGGATCTCGGCCCGGAGCTGCGGATGACCCGACTCCGCGGATCGGGAACCTTCGGTTTCCGGCATGGTGAGGATCCCCCAAGGTGGCATGGGTAATGCGGAGCGACCACCTTGTCCTGTTTTGACCGCATCTCTCTTCGCACGCGGACCACGAATCTCAGGTGTTCCTTATCACCTTGATGACAAGAGCTCCGGCCCTGGATTATGACTTGATTGGGGCTAAATGGGACGGGACAGGTATGGGTGGACGCTGGCGGTCGTGGCCGTCAGCGCTTTCATGGTGACCCTCGACAATACGGTCACTAACGTAGCGCTCAAGACCCTACGGGAGTATTTCGACACCAGCCTCACCGCCACCACCTGGGTCACCACGTCCTACATCCTGATGTTCTCCTGCCTGATGATCGCGGGAGGGCGTCTCGTCGACGTGTACGGCTGCCGCCGCATCTACACGATCGGCATGATCACCTTCACCCTCGCCTCGCTGGGCGGCGGGCTCTCGCAGGAGCTCTCCCATCTGATCCTCTTCCGGGTCCTGCAAGGCGCGGGTGCCGCGCTGGCACTGCCGGCGACCCTGGTCATGGTGATCAACAAACGGACCGACAAGCAGAAGTCGCTCGGCAACCTGGTCTTCATCCTGACCGGCACCGTCGCCTCCGCCCTCGGGCCCACCCTCGGCGGCCTCATCATCGACGCCTTCAGCTGGCACTGGATCTTCCTGATCAACGTCGTGCCCGGCCTGTTCGTCATCGTCCTCGGCCTGTTCGTCCTGGACGGCCAGAGCGAGGACAGCCCCGAGAGCGTCGACCTGCCGGCGGTGCTCACCTCAGCCACCACGCTGTTCTCGGTCACCTACGCCATCGAGGCCGGCGGCCACCTCGGCTGGACCCACCCCAGCGTGCTCGCGGTGTTCACGCTCGCCGTCCTGGCGCTCGGCTCGTTCGTCCTGGTCGAGAAATGGGCGCCCAACCCCATGCTGACCACGGAGTTCTTCCGCAACAAGGTGTTCAGCGGCGGGCTCGCCGGACAGATCCTGTGGGGGATGGGCTTCACCGGCATCCTCACCTACTCCGGCAACTTCATGCAGGAGGTCCTGGGCTGGTCCGCCGCCCAGGCGGGCACCGTCTTCATCCCGCCCGCCGTCATCATCGGCGTCCTCACCCCCGTCGGGTTCTGGCTCTCCAGCCGCTTCGGACCGCGGATCCCCATCACCAGCGGCATGATGCTGATGGCCCTCGGCCTGCTGGCCTTCTCCCGGCTGCGCCAGGGCGACACCTTCGCCGACATGGTCCCCGGCATCGTCCTGGTCGGCGCCGGCTCGGCCCTGACCATGCCGCTCGGCCTGTACGTGCTGAAGGCCATCCCCGAGGACCGCACCGGCGTGGCGGGCGGCATCCTCAACGTCGGCCGCGAGATCTCCGCGGCCATGGGCATCGTGGTGCTGGGCGCGGTGCTCGGCGCGCTCCAGCGCAGCGCCGAGGCGTCGGGCTCCACCGACGCCGAGGCCATGGAGCGCGGCTCGTCGGCGGCGCTGCTGCTGGGCGGCGCGCTGGTCTTCTGCGGCGCCGTCATCACCCTG
>JAFACJ010000285.1 GCA_023425615.1 Actinomycetes bacterium | reverse complement strand
AAACAGTCGGAGCGGCGGCGTCGGAGCCACGAGGCGGAGCCGCCCCGGTGGCGACGACGCGGTCTCTCGGCGGCGGCGCGGGGGCCGCGGGTGCGGACGGCGCGAGGGGCTCCCGCCTGGTCGGAGGCGGCACTGCGGGCAGGACGGGGGGAGCCGCGGCGATCGCGCGGAGGGCCTCGGCGACCTGCGTGGCCGAAGGCGGACGTTCGTCCGGGTCCTTGGCCAGCAGGCTCCGCATCAGGCGTTCCAGCCTCTCGGGCACCTGCGGGCGCAGTTCACTGAGCGGGCGCGGCGCGGCGGTGAGGTGCTGGCGCATCACCGAGGCCATCGTCCCGGTGAACGGGGGATGCCCCGTGAGCAGCGCGTACAGCGTGCAACCGAAGGAGTAGAGGTCGGTGCGGGCGTCCACGGAGTCGCCGTTGTACTGCTCGGGCGCCATGTACGCCGGGGTCCCCATCACCCCGCCCGGCGAGGTGAGGTGGGTGGTGGCGTCGGCGAGCCGGCAGATCCCGAAGTCGCAGATCTTCACCCCGCCCTCGGCCAGCTCCATCAGGTTCGCGGGCTTGATGTCGCGGTGCACCACCCCTTTGCGGTGCGCGTGCGCCAGCGCGTCGGCCACCTGCGCCATCAGCCCCGCCGCCCGCGCCGGCGGCAGCCCCCCGGGACTGTCGCCCAGCAGCCTCTTGAAGTCGGTGCCCTCCAGAAGCTCCATCACGAAGAACGGGTGCCCCTCGTGCTCCCCCGTGTCGAAGATGACGGTGATGCCCGGATGCTGGAGCAGCGCCGCCGCCATCGCCTCGCGCTGCAACCGCGCCACCAGACGCGGATCCCCGTCCAGTTCGGCCAGCACGACCTTCACCGCGACCGGCCGCCCGAGCACCTGGTCGGCGCCCGCCCAGACCTCCCCCATCCCGCCCCGCCCCAGCCGGACGTCAAGCCGGTACCGGCCGATCAGCACAGCCCCAGGCTCCACCGCACGCCTTTCCCGCGAACCATCGACGACCCCCGCCATTCAGGACGGATCCTCCCAGGAACCCCCTCCTCTCGGGAAGCGAGAGCTCGGTTCCGGACACCTGATCCCGCGAGGCGTCCGATCCGTGTCCGTGCGGGGTCAGCCGGTGCCTTTGCGGGCTCGGGCCATGATCTCGGGTTCGGTGAGGGGGGACGGGGGGTGGTGGCTGAGGCAGAGGGGTGCCTGGAGGAGGAGTTCGGAGACGCCCTCGGTGGCGAAGTAGAACTGGCCGCGCTCCAGTTTGCCGACGCGGGAGGCGGTGCCGCCCCGGGAGCGCGCCAGTTCCTTGACCGCGGCCGTCTGGGTGGGGTGGTTGATGCGGCCGATGAGCTGGGTCGTGGCGTTTCCGGTGATCTGGTTGTGCATGCCCTTGGGCGCCTGGGTCGCGAACACCAGGCCGAGGCCGTACTTGCGGGCCTGGGAGGCCAGGGTCAGGGTGCTCGCCAGCGCGGCGGTCCTGGGCGTGGCCGGCACCAGGTTCTGTGCCTCGTCCATGACGTAGAGGGCGCCGAGGGGGCGGTCCCCGGCGGGGTGCCGTTTGATCCAGGAGAACAGTGCCATCTGGAGGCGGCTGACAAATCCCGGCCTGCGATCCTCGGCGAGTCCGACGAGGTTCACGACGGAGACCCGTGCCCGTTTACCCGGGGACGGGGTGAGCAGGAGCTCCGGGTCGACGGGTTCACCGCCGCCCGCGAACAGCGGATCGTTGATGGTCGCGGCCTTGAGCGCCTGCGCCAGGTCGGCGGCGATCTGGTCGGCGCGGTCCATCTGGCTGACGCCGAGCGGGAGGTCGGACAGCAGGGCGAGGAAGGCGCCGAAGTCGTCGCCTCCCCTCTTCCCGAAGTGGCACAGTGCCTCGCGGAGCACCGCGCGTCCGAGTGCCGCTCTCGTGCTCGTCCCCTCGGTGCCCGCGCGCGGGGAGAGTTCGGCGAGCGCGACGTCCACCGTCGAGGAGAACTCATCGGGGTCGTCGCGGACGGCGGAGAAGTCGGGCAGTGGCCGGAAGCTCAGCGGCCGTCCGCCCGACCGGCCCGGCGTCCACACCACGGTCTCGGTCTCGGCCAGGTACTCCTCGGCTCTGGCCTTGTCGCCCTCGCCCCAGCCTTCGGGCGGCTCCGGCCAGGCGTCGCCCAGCCGCGCCAGGTCGTTGTTGGAGTCGAGAACGATCGACGAGACGCCGCGGAGCGCGCATTCCTCGACGATCCGCCGTAGCAGCACCGTCTTGCCCGAACCCGATCCGGCGAAGACCACCGTGTGCCTGGTCAACGTCGCCGGTGCGACCTCCACGGGCTCGTCCGAGCCCACGCGGTCACCCAACCGGACACCGGCCGGCGCGCCGACCGGTTCCCGTCGCCCGACGGCCGGGGCCGGGACCGGGACCGGCTCGGGCTCCTTCTGCGGGGGCGGAGGCGCCCGGTGTCCGAGGACCCCGGTGAGCAGCTCCGTCCCGCTCGCCGGGCGCCGCTCCCGCAGCCAGGCATCGAGGGCGGGAGGGCGCTCGGCCAGGAGCGTCTCCAGCGCCGCGAAGGTACGCATGTCGCCGGCCGTCAGCGGCAGCGAGCAGCCGCCTCCCTCGACGAGGGCCCGGAGGCGTTCTCGCGTCTTCTCCCCTTCCGACCAGGCGGCGTTGCGCAGCACGATGAGCGTGCGGTCGGCGGTGTGCGGTCCCGCCGCGGCGTAGGCGTCCTCCAGTCGTTTGAGCGCGGCGCGGTGGTGCGGGGCGCCGATGGCGCGGAAGGCCCAGTGCTCCTGCCGTTCGGTGTCCTGGTCCACCATCCGCCGCAGCCGCGCGTGCACCTCGGGCCGCCGCTGTCCCGGGAGCGGGTCCACCGAGAAGCCGTGCCCCGCGTCTCCCGCCTCCTTGATCCAGGCGGTGAGGGCTGCGCGCAGAAGCGGTGGGACCGCCGTGTCCTCGGTCTCGTGGTCGAACGCCGGATCCACGTCGGCGCTCAACCGCAGTTTCTCGAAGCGCGCGTCGAGATCGGGGAAGTCCTCACGCCCGGAGGGGACGGCCACGGGCTCCCGGACGACGGGCGCGGGAGCGGGCGGGGTCGTGAGCGCGGAGGGCTCCGTCACGGGGTCGTCGAAGCTCTCCAGGAGCCGGATCTCCCCCTTCCTCCGGCACTCCCCGATATGCGCCGCGATCTTCTGCAGCAGGGTCCGCGGGGTGTGTCCCGGTGCCGTCGCGAACGCGCCGGGCGCGACCGGCCACGTCGGGTCCGGCGGGGTGAAGCCGCTCCCTTCGAGGGCGGCGGCGATCCGCTGCGCGACGAGCGCGCGTGCGGTCTCCGGGTCGTGGACGGTGTTGAGGATGAGCGAGGTGCGGAACCTGTCGCGCACCGTCTCCAGCGCCTCGCGCTCGACCGCGTTCCAGGACGAGGTCAGGCACGCCACAAGGCAGAGGGTGCGCTGGGTCATGTGCCGCAGCGCCATGATCCCCCCGGCCGCCTCCTGGAGCGGGTCGTGGCCGCCTTGCTGCTCGGCCTCCGCCGCCTTGGCCGAACGCTTGGCGTGGTCGAGCAGGGCGTCGATCTGGTCGATCGCGATCACGCTCGGCCCGGTCGCGGCCAGCAGCATCGACAGTTCGGCGACGAGGTCCTGCGGTTCCCTGACCCGGCGCCCCATGCCCCATGCCGAGCGGTCCCCGGCCTCGGCCTCCTCGGCCGCGGTCAGGTAGTCGTACCCGATCCCCAGCAGGTTCGCCCTCGTCGAGGCGTACAGGGCGAGGGCGCGCAGGGTGTCGGCGCATCTGACGCCGAGGCGCCGGTCGTGGGCGACGAGCCCGTCGACCAGGCGGTCCAGATCCTCGCGGGTGCAGTCGGCCTCGCCCGCCACCGCGGCGGCGGTCGGCTCGTCGAGGCCCGCGACGGAGGCGAGGCGGCGCATGAGGACGCAGACCTGCGGGACCGACGGCGCCGCGCGGCCGAGGTCGTCGGCCATCGCCCGCAGCACCGACTTCCAGAACCCGTTCACCACGCTGAAGTCGACGAGGAAGAAGTAGCCGTCCTCCCGCTCCACCTGACGGCGCACCCAGCCCAGCAGGTGCGTCTTGCCGACGCCGCCCTGCCCCTGGATCACCGCGCCCAGCGGGCTGGAGCCCCGGTACCGCACCGCGTCCGCGATGCCTTCGAGGACCAGTTCCTCGGCCTGCCGGTGCAGCCCCTCGACATGGAAGGGCGGCGACTGCCAGGCGTGTTCGGCGGTCTCCGCCCAGTCGAGTCGCGCCTTGATGCCGGCCAGCGCCCGCCACGCGTCGTCGCTCATCGCGCCTCGATGGCCAGGAGGTGCTGGTCCTTGCCCCCGACGCGGACCGCCGCTTCCCGGTCGGTGTCGGTGAGGGTCTTCTGGTCGGCCTCCGGGGCCAGGTGGACGTCCGGTGCCTGCTCCATCCGCTTGAGCACGGCGTCGACCTCGGCGCGCGGCGCTCCTTCGAGCAGGGGGCGCACGTCCGTCAGCCTGACCCATTCCTGGGGTCTTGACGCGAGCTTCCAGTAGGCCGTGCGGATGAGCGCCTCGACGTCGCCCCCTTCGCTCCGCTCCGCGGGGTCTGCGGGATCTGCGGGGTCCGCGGCGGCGAACTCGCCCAGGCTGAGGTCCGTGCGGTCGAGGTAGCGCTGGATGAGCGGAAGCACGCAGTACAGCGCCCTCCCCAGGGATCCGGCGCGCTCGGGCGGTGCCTCCGACAGTTCCTCCGCGCACCAGGCCCAGCCGGCCTCCGTGAGTTCGAAGTGGTAAGCGCCGCGCTGCCGCTTCTCGCCCTTCACCAGGCCGAGGTCCGCCATCCGCCGGCGGCGCGCGCCGTCGAGCGTGGCGCCGAAGCGCTCCCTCAGCTCCGGGTTCGAGGCGGATCCGCCCAGCGCCATCAGCGCGAGGAGCACGGCGCGCTCCGGCGTCCCGAATGCGAGGTGTCCCATCTACCCGTTCTCCTTGCTCTTGGCGGGGGGCCGGCCGACCCCCTATGCAATCCGTCTGAATCCCGCGTGTCCGGCGATCAGCTCAGGACGGCCGCTCACGGCCGTCAGCGTGCCCTCCGCCCGCACCCGCGCGCCCTCACGGTGGGCGGCGATCGCCTGGTCGTAGGCGGCGCCGTCGGGCAGCCTGACCCACAGGGAGCGCCGGGCCCCCGCCTCGCCGTCCGCCTCGATCTCACCGACGATCTGGACGCGGAACCGGTCCTGCGCCCCGTTGTCGTACAGCGACCCGATCGCCCCGGTCACCGACGCCCGGCCGGAGAATCTGAGGCGGCGCAGCCGGAAGCCCGCACGCCGCAGCAGTGCCCCGGCCCCCTCCTCGAACGCCACCGCGCGGGGTTCCAGGTCCGCCGGGAAGGACCTCGCCCAGCGGAAGCCCGTCTCGAACGACGATCCGCCGCCGTTGCCCGCGAACCGTGCCAGCCCCGCGCACAGTTCGGCGGAGACCCCCGCGGCCACGACCCCGTCGAAGGCGCCGAGGTCTCCGGTGGCACCGGCCGTCGCCACCGCGTCCCGCGCGTGGAGGACCGCGTCCTGCAAGAGCACCAGGACGCGCCTGCCGAGCGGATCCTCCCCTTCCAGCGGGACGCGCAGGGTCAGCGGCCCTCCGGCCGGGCCGGAGAGCCCGACCCCGGCCAGCAGGTCGCGCACTTCCTTGGGGTGCGCCCCCTCGAAGACGGGACGCGGTCCTTCGATGACGGCCCTGGCCGCCGCGCCCAGTACCTCGTGCGCGCCTTCCAGCACCGACCGCGCCTCCGCGAGGCCGCTCCCGCCGTCCGGGGTCCGGTACCACTGGACGTCGGCCGCGGGCGAGGCGATGTCGGCGGAGATCGCGTCCTGGCCGCGGCCTTCGGTCTCGGCCAGGACCCGCAGGATCCCCCGGATCCGGCTCTCCCCGTCGCCCATGCCGTCGGCGGCCGGGACGAGCACCTCGTGGTCGCCCTCGCGGGTCCAGACCGACGCGCCGCGCCAGGTCCCCGGCCTGCGCGCCCACCCGGTGACGGCGAGGTAGCTCGCGATGTCGGCGACCGTCAGCGCCACGTTCACTCTGCCGCGGCGGCGGGGTCGCCGACGGCGCGGACCAGCCCCATCAGGGTCTCGGCGGTCAGCACGTTCCCCAGCGGGACCCGCACCTGGCAGCGTCTCCCCGCGTCGGGCTTAGGAAACGGCTTTTCACCTTCAAAACCCGTGAAATATGCCAATTGCCCGAGAACCATGCCTCTAGTTTCAAATCGGACATACGCCCGGGGATCCGCCGGAACGACGACGACGAAAAGATAGCGCGGAACGGTGAAGGGCCCATCGACGAGTTTGTTGTACTGGACCTCGTTCAACCCGCGAAAGGTCAGGGCGCCGCCCGAATGGCCGGGATCGGTGCACGACTTGACCTGCACCTCGATCGCGGGCGAGGACACCGCCCCCAGCCTCCCCGGGAATCGGAGCCCCAGGTCTATCCCGTCGTGATCGAGGTCGTCCTTGTACACGAGCAGTCCCGCCGCCGAGGCCAGCACCCGGACATAGTCCTCGGCGAACTTGCCCTGCCGATTGCGAGCCTCCAGCACCCGTGTTTCTCCTGACCCCTACCGACGTTCCGTGACATTCTCATGCACAAAGGACGACCGTCAAGGCATCCGCTCCGTAGCAATTCCGGCTTTCGCGCGGCGGCAGGTGGGCATGGCTTCGCGGCTACACTCCGCACGGTGGAGAGAGTGGACGCGGGCGGGCCGCGGAGGCGGCGGATGACGCCCGAGCAGAGGCGTGCGCATCTGCTGGACGTCGCGGTGACGGCCTTCGCGGAGAAGGGTTATCGCGACACGTCCATGGGTGACATCGCGCGGGCGGCGGGGGTGAACCGTTCGATCGTCTATGACCGGTTCCCCACCAAGCGCGCGCTGTTCTTGACCGTGCTCCAGGAGCAGCATGTCGCGGCGCTCATGGCCATGGGGGCGGGCGTCTCCGCGGGTGCGGGGACGGAGGGCAGGCTGCGGGCGGTCGTCGACGGGTATCTGGGGTTCGCCGAGCGCAATCCGGCGGGGAGGCGGCTGCTGTTCGACTTCTCCGCCGAGGACGATCCGGAGATCGAGGTCGCGCGCTGGGGGATCAACGAGGGCAGGACCCGGGTGCTGACACTGCTGCTGGGCGCGGACCTGCGGACCGCCGGGCTGGATCCGGGGTCGCCGGAGGCCGCCTTGCACGTGGAGGTGCTGCTGTCGGGGCTCGACGGGCTCGCCCAGTGGTGGGACCACCATCCGGAAGTCTCGCGGGCGGGGCTGACCGGTGTCGCG
>JAFACJ010000439.1 GCA_023425615.1 Actinomycetes bacterium | reverse complement strand
CGTGCACAGGCCGGCGCGGACGAGTTCGCGCACGCTCTCGATGGTGTCGTAGAGCGCGAAGCCGTTGCGCCAGGCCAGGTCGCGCAGGGTCGTGGCGCCGTCGATCCGGCAAGCGACCGCCCATTGGCGGCGTTCGACGATCCCCCAGGGGCGGCCCAGGTCGGCGAGCCGGGGACGGGCGTCGAGGGAGAGGCCGTGCTCGGCGTGGCGTGCCAGCTCCGTCCGCAGCAGGCCGACCGTCAGATCGAGCACCGAGCTGATCCACGGACGTTGCAGCGGTGCGAAGCGCAGTTCGGGCTCGGCCGTGCCGCCGCCGACGGCCAGCGCGGTCACCGCGTCGAGGAAGGCAGAGCGCAGGACGGCGAACAGCTCCTCCGCGGTGATGATGCCGCGTTCCACCAGGAGTTCCCCGAACTCCCCCGGCCGTCCCTCGGTCCGCAGCGCGTTCCACTGCGCGGCGGTCAGCCGCCGGGAGCCGATCAGCCGGGAGGCGAGGTCGGGGACCCCGGTCGACTCGGCGAAGATGAAGCGCCCGCCGTCCAGATAGACGGTGCCGCGCTGCCCGCCTTCGACCTTCAGCGCTCCCGAGGCCCCATCCCGTGTCAGGGCGTCGAGTTCGTCGATGACCGAGGACACACCCACCAGCCCTTCGTCGTGGAGGACTTTTCAACCGGGTTTTATATTCTTTATTCCGCGATATTTGGCTGTATCCGCAGCGTAGCGCCATTGACGAAGAGTCGGACGAAAATTCAGCAATCCCCGGGGAAACTCGGGTGCGTCACGGCGGAGGGCGGGGAACGCCTCCTCCTGTTCACCCGTTCGCCTTCCCGGCGACCGGAACGGGAGACCGCGAGGAGACGGAGGACGCCGATGGCAGGCCCGGACTCGGTGTGGCCCGCGTTGCCGCTGGCGGAGTGGGAGCCCACCCGCGACACGCTCAACCTCTGGACCCAGGTGGTCGGCAAGGTGCGCATCGCCCGCACCCCGCTGGTGAACCACTGGTGGAACGCGCCCCTCTACCTGACCGCCCGCGGCCTCACCACCTCGCTCATCCCCGGGGACGCGGGACGGAGCTTCGGCATCGATTTCGACCTCCATTCCCAGCGACTCGACATCACCGTCACGGACGGAACGGGACAGGGCTTCTCCCTGACCTCGGTGACCGACGTCGCCGACTTCTCCACCCGGCTGATGAAGGCACTCGACGAACTGGATCTTCATACCGATATCTGGCCCGAACCGGTGGAACTGCCGCACGCCATCGCCTTCCCCGACGACCACGTCCACCACTCCTACGACCCCGAGTACGCCCGCCGCTTCTGGCAGGTCCTCGTCCAGGCGCAGCGGGTGTTCCTGGAGTTCAGGGCGCGCTTCGTCGGCAAGGCCAGCCCCATCCACCTCTTCTGGGGCGCCCTCGACCTCGCCGTCACCCGCTTCTCCGGCCGCGAGGCGCCGCCCTACACCGGCAGCGTCCCCAACTGCGGCCCGCACGTCATGCTGGAGGCATACTCCCACGAGGTCAGCAGCTGCGGCTTCTGGCCGGGAGGCACCGAAGGCTTCTTCTACTCCTACGCCTACCCCGAACCCGAAGGCTTCCGCGACGCCCCCATCACCCCGCCCGAAGCCCGCTACGACGCCGAACTCGGCGAGTTCGTCCTCCCCTACGAGGTCGTCCGCACCGCCGCCGACCCCGACGCCGTCCTCCTCGGCTTCCTCCAGACCACCTACGAGGCAGCCGCCGACCACGCCCACTGGGACCGCGCCCACCTGGAACGCTGAACCCACCCCCACCGAAGGCGGCAGGGGCGGGGGTCAGAGGGGAGCGAGGACCTGGCGGAGACGTGCCGCCTCCTTGGCGATGCGGGAAGTGGGGGAAGGCGGGGTCCAGGCGGTGAGCGCGGGAAGGGGAGCTCGGACGCCGTGGAGTTCGGCGGTGGTGGCGGCCAGGGACAGGAAGGAGCCCAGGCCGGTGCGGGAAGGGGCGTCGGAGGCCGGGAGGAGGCCGGGGATCGCCTCGGCGAAGAAGGGCCAGAGGGGTGCGCCGACCTGGACGGCGTCGGTGAGGTGGGGCAGCAGACGGGACAGGGGGAAGGCGGACTCATCCAGCAGGGTGGGCAGGAGTCGGCCCAGGTCGGCTGCGGGGAGGGCGTCCTGGGCGGCGAAGGACAGCAGGGCGTCGACGGCGGTGGTGCGCTCGTCGGGACGGCCCGAGCCCAGGCCGTAGGCGAGGAGGACGGCGGTCGCCGGGCCGGTGGGGCCGGTGGCGTCGGCGAGGGCAAGGAGCGCTGCGCCCTGCCGGTGGGAGCCGCGGGGCCAGAACGGGGCCTGGCGCAGCATGTGCGCGGCGATGACCTCGCGGTGGGACGGCAGCGTCGACGGCCACCAGTCCATCGGCGCGTGGTGGCCCATGTCGGCGTTCCCCGGCGGGGTGAGCGCGCACAGCAGACCGGCCGAGTCCAGCGGGGACGAGCACGACGACTCGGCGTGGAAGCGTCTGACCCGCACCTCGCGCGGTCCCGGATTCCACGGGTCGGGACGGCGCATCGACAGCTCGCGGAAACCGTACGTGAGCCCGGGGTCGGGCAGCCCCTCCGAAGCCAGCCAGGCGCGGGCCCTGCCTGCGGCGGGCGAGACCAGACCGTCCAGCCCGCGTATCCGGCCGGTGCCGCGCGGCAGCCGCAGCAGCGCCTGTTCGAAGTCGAACCTGCCCGCTTCAACGCCGGCCTCCTCCAGAAGGCGCAGCCGCGAGGCGAAGACGTCGGGGTCGAGGTGCCCGGTGGAGGAGGTCGGGGTGGCCAGCAGCACCGGCGCGCCCAGATGCGCGGCGGCGTCGGCGAACCGCTGGTAGAGCAGCTGCTCGGGCCCGGGGAACCGCTTGCCCCTGCGGTCGCGCCGCGACAGCAGCTCCTTGGCGTAGGAGATGAGGGAGCGGCGCGGACGGCGCAGCAGCAGGGCGTTGATGACGATGTCCGGCCCGTGGAGGTGGTCGGCGAGGTCCTTGCGCAGCAGGTAGGGGCGGTGGGTCTCGGCGAACCGCTCCAGTTCGTCGACGATGGCGGGCCCGAACACGACGAGCCCGGCCAGCAGCCGCTCGGTCTCCGGCCAGCCCTGCCGCTCGGCGCGGAACTTGACCATGACCTCTTCGAGGAGCTCGGCGGGTGAGGCGATCGGCGCGGGCAGGTCGGTCGGCTCCGGCGCGTACAGGGCGGGCGGCGCCATCGGCTCGACGGCCTCGACCTCGCCGAACGCGGCGACCACCTGTGCCAGGAGCGCCGACGGCAGCGTGGCCGCCGCCTCCCGCACGGTCTCCGCGGTGAGCGGATCGGCCTTCGCCGCGTGCTTCACCGCGAGTTTCACGGCGCGTTCCTGCAACTCGAAGTGCCCGCCGGCGAACGCAGTCGCGGCGAGAGCGACGGTCTCTGCCTGGCGTCCACGGGCACGCGCCGTCTTGTCCATCCAGATCAGCATCGCCTTGACGAGCTTGCGTTCGGGCCGGAACAGCATGGCCTCGGCGGTCTCGGTGAAGAACTCGGCGGACAGCGGCGTCTCGGCGTCGACGTTCTTGATCTGGGCGAACGCCGACTCGGCGACGCCGGTGGGCGCGGCCGGCAGCAGCCGCACATAGTCGCGGAGCCGGGCCGAGGACTCGGCGGCGGTCGGCTCCAGCGCGTCGTGCAGCCGCGTGAACCACCGCAGGTCCCGCGCCTGACCACCGCGCAGGAACCGCCGGACGCACCCGTCGAGCAGCACCTCCCTGTCGATGTGGGCGCGGAGCTTGGCGGCCCAGGTGAGCTCGGGACGCGCGCCCTCCTCGTGCCAGTTCTCGGCGGGACGGTCGTCGTCGAGCCGGGTGCCCGCCCCCTCGGCCTCGAAGATCGCCGGGACGAGGGCGGGGAAGAACGGGTCGTCGGCGACGGGCGTCACCCGCCGCCAGGTGAGCCAGCCGCAGACGAAGGCGTCATCGGCGGGCGGCTC
>JAFACJ010000425.1 GCA_023425615.1 Actinomycetes bacterium | reverse complement strand
GCCCTGCCCATCCCCTTCGAGCCCCCGTTGACGACGACCGCGGCGCCGTCGAGTCCAAGGTCCATCGCTCGTCCCTTCCAGACCGGTGCCGAACGGCCGTCCCGCGACACCTCGCCATCCGCCCGGCGCCGACGTCACCCGGGAACCAGCGCCGGAGCAGGCTCGCCATGACCTCTTTTATAATTAAGATTGATAATACATATAGATTTCTCGGTGTCCAGTGCCCCCCGCACACCGGCAGGGCGATGGGTGACCACGGCGAGTCCTTCTTCGGCAAGTGGGCGGTCGATCGGGGCCGGACGGCGACCAGAGCGCTGCCGTGCAGGTCCCTGGAACCGTGGAGACGTTCGACTACGATCGTGGTGCGCTGGTCGTTCGGGATGGTGAGGATCGGCTGGAGCACTTCGCGGGCGGTGACGATGTCGATGTGGGAAATGATGAGGGCGGAACTGGCGCGCTCTCCCGTGGCCTCGGCTTATCCCCCCGCCGCGATCCTCACTCCCGAGGCTCTGGCCGGCCCGGCGGCGTGAGCCTTCCGGGCGGGCAGGGCGCCTACTACGTCGAGATCAGGGCGGATCACCTGAAACCGGGGATGGTCGTGTGGGAGGACGCGCACGTCACCACGATCAAGGAGATCGAGCCGCCGGACGAACTCGAGGGGGAGCCGCGGATGTGGATCGAGTTCGCGGGTGGGCCGCGCTGGCCCCTGCCGCTCGAGCGCTGGGTGCACCCCGAGGAAGGCTTCCTCGTACCCAAGGGACAGGCGCCCCGAAGCGGCCGTCTCCATGGCGGGAGAAACGACGGCTACCGCATCTAGGTCGGCCGTTCCGATAGGTGTCGAGGCATTCACAGCCGCTCCTCTTCCCCACCGCATCCCTCACCGGTCGGACACTTTGAATCTGGTAGCATCTTGAAACCACATGGAGGTGGAGAAGTGGTGAGACGGACACGGCTGGACAGCAGCGCTTGCCCGGTCGCCCGGTCGCTGGATGTGATCGGTGACTGGTGGTCACTTCTGATCGTCCGGGCTGCACTCGATGGAAACAGCCGGTTCGGCGAATTCCAGGAGACACTGGGCGTGGCCAAGAACATCCTCGCCGCACGGCTGCGGACGCTCGTAGAGGCCGGGATTCTTCAGACGAAGCCGGCATCTGACGGCAGCGCCTATCACGAGTACGTCCTCACCACGAAGGGCGAGGATCTGAGGCCGGTCATCGCGACGCTGCGCCAATGGGGTGAGAAGCACCTCCCGGCTCCCGAGAACAACCGCGAGTAACCGATTCCGGATGGGCTCCGCTCTTGGGGCTCCTTCCCTTACAGCGAGGCTCCCTTCACAGAAAGAGACGGCATGCACTCGTTGACGATAGATGTCGGCACGCTGAGGTTCGACGCCTTGGTGGACGGACCGGCCGAGGGGAATACGGTCCTCCTGTTGCACGGCTTCCCCGAGGACTCCCGCCAGTGGACGGCGCAGATCGCCGCGCTGGCCGGGGCAGGGTACCGTGCCGTGGCATTCGACCAGCGCGGCTACTCGCCGGGGGCGAGGCCCGTGGAGGTTTCGGCCTATCGGATGCCTCACCTGGTACAAGACGTACTGGACATCGCCGATGCGCTGGGCGCCGACCGGTTCCACCTCGTCGGGCATGACTGGGGTGGTTCAGTGGCGTGGTGCACCGCCTTCCAGCACCCTGAGCGCGTCGCCACGCTGACCTCGTTTTCGTCTCCGCATCCCCGCGCCTTCACTGACGCGATCCAGGAGAAGTCGCAGCAGGTACCCGGCTATCACCAGGCGTTCGCACCGGATCAGGCCGAAAAGATGCTCGCCGACGACCTCGCCTGGATCAGGGAGCAGCTGGGTTCGGCCGTCCCCGAAGAGCACCGCCGTGCCTACCTGCGCCGGCTCGGCCATGTCGACGCCTTGCGGGCCGCGCTGAGCTGGTTCGCCGCCAAGGATCCAGCCGATGTGGCCATAGGCCCGGTCACCGTGCCGAGCCTCTACCTGTGGAGCGACGGCGATCCCGTCGTCCGGCGTCGTACCGCCGAGCTCACGGAGAGATGGGTGACGGGCGCCTACCGTCTCGAGCGGCTGGTGGGCATCGGGCATTGGATCTCCGAAGAGGCCGCCGAGACCAGCTCGCGCCTGCTGGTCGAACACCTGAACCGCCATACCTGAACAGTTCCGCCGCATTCGCCGGGTCAGGACTCCAGTCGCAGCTGGATCTTGTTCATGGAGGCCAGCCACTTGTCCGTGTGCGCCGCACGGCTCCGGTAGTAGTCGGCGACCTTCGGGTGGGGCAGGATGAGGAACTCCTCGCCGGATAGGCCCTCCCAAACGGATTCGGCGATCTGGTCCGGGGTCAGGGCCCCGTCGCGGGAGAGCACCTCGTGCCGTGCTTGGTCACCGAGTAGGCGGGGGCGTCGAGCATCGTGAGCAGTCCCGCCGCCGAGGCCGTGACGACGAACCGTCCGTGGCCGCGTTCGATCCACTCCGGGATGAGCAGCCTGGCCGCCCGCACGTGGGCGAGCACGTTCACCTCGTAAGACGACCGCCACGCGTCCTCGGCCAGCCGTAGATGCTGTTGCAGGACCGACCCGCTCTGTTTGGGGACGACGCAGGCCAGGGCGTTGAGGAGGGTGGATTTACCGGCCCCGTTGGAGCCCGGGAGGCTGACGATCTCGCCTTCCTCGACTCTGAGCTCCGCCTCTTCCAGGGCGCGGACCTTGCCGTAGGACACGCTCAGGCCGGTGGCCTGCAGCGCGGGTGTGGCCACCAGCTCGCCCCCGGCCTGGTCGACGACCTCGTGTCCCTGATCGGCGAGCACTGCCGGAAGGGCGCGAAGGCATAACCCGTCGATCACTCATAGGCTGCGTCAACTGTTCGAGGAGCACAGCAGGACATGGGACACCAGAAAAGGACGCGCGGTGCCCGCGCGGTCGTCACCGGCGCCGGGAGCGGAATCGGTCGGGCGTTCGCGAGGGAACCCGCCCGGCGCCACAGCCAGGTGGTGTGCGCCGACATCGACCTCGATGCCGCCACCAGGACCGTCCAGGACATCGAAGCCGCCGGCGGACGTGCCCTCGCCGTCTCGTGCGACGTGTCGTCCGAGAGTTCGGTGCGGGACCTGGCGGACGCCGCGACCGCATGGTTCGGTTCCCCGACCCTCGTCATCAACAATGCCGGGATCGGGACCGGGGGCGGCTTCATCGGGGATGGGCGGCTGAAGGACTGGCAGCGGGCCATGGCGGTCAACCTGTGGGGTGTCATCTACGGCTGCGACGTGTTCGCTCCGCTCCTTCGCAAGAACGGGGTCGGCGGCGTCATCAACGTCGCCTCGGCGGCGGGATTCGCCGCCGCCCCCGGAATGGCGCCCTACAACGTCAGCAAGGCAGGGGTCATCAGCCTGTACGTCCTCCCGCAGCGCGAAGCCAAGATCGTGTGGCTGGCGAAGCGGCTCCTGCCGGTCACCTACATGCGCGCGGCAGGCCGGTTCGTCAAGACGCCCCAGGCCGACGGCTGAGCTTCGCCCGGTACCCCGCCGCCTTCGGTCACCGGGTCGAGCCGGTCATTTCTTGGTCGTGAAGACGCGGTGGTGTTCGCTCCAGCGGATGTCGGTGATCAGGTTCGAGATCGCGGTCTTCTGGGTCGCCGTGGAGTCGGAGCGGAGGCTCGCCACCTTTTTTCGCATCGCGGTCACGGCTTTACGGACCGTGGCGTCGAAGGCCGGGTCGGTGGACCAGCCGGAGGCGGGGTCGTTGAGGCGGGCCTCCAGGCGGGTGATGGCGGCGTCGGCGGTGTCGAGGGCATCGTCGGGGTCGTCCTCGACGGCTTCGCCCTTCAGGTCGGCCTCCGCGGTGAGGGAGTCGCCGTCGAAGGTCTCCTTCTCGTTGGCGTTCTCGCGTTCGCCGTGGCCGTCGCGGCTGCCGGCGTTGACGGTGGCGAAGGGGAGCAGGTTGCGGAAGGACAGGTAGGCGTGGATCGCCTCCTCGGCGGTGCCGGCGCGCTGGACGGCCAGTGCGGCGTCGACGATATTGATGAGCTGGCCCCCCTTAAGTTGGTCCGCGGGCAGGAGCGGGCCGAGCTCGCCCATCAGCCTGCCCGCGAGCTCATGGCGCATCTCCGTGCCGAGGCGGGCGATCACCGGGGTGCGGTCGGTGCCGCCGCCCATCTCCGCGGCGACCATCCGTTTCACGGCCCGGCTCTCCACCACCCAGGCGGTGCTGTGCGAGCCCATGCCGCTGACACCGACCGGGGCCGCCGCGCGTCCCTGGATCACCGGCTCGGTGCCGCGGAATGCGACGACGAGACCGGTGTTGCGGGCGCCGGTCACCCACGAACTGTCGGCGGCGGGTGCCGGGGTGGTGTGCAGGTCGAGGTAGGCCTTCTCGAACGCGGTGAGCAGCTTGGCGTCCTCGCCGGACTCGGCCTTTACGTGGTCGTCGATGTGCCGTTGGAGTTCGGTCTTGGCGGCGGTGACGGGGTCGGGTCGCAGGAAGCCGGTCTCCCGGACGGCCTCAGGGTAGGCGCGGGCGACGTTGCTCTGGTGGTCGTGGATCATGTGGGCGAGCATCAGGGCGGTGTCGTCGCGGGCCTGCTGCTCGCCCTTGGACAGGGTGGCGATGTCGGCGGCGAGTTCGGCGCGCCATTCGGCGATGAGCCCGGCGCGATCGAGGAGGCCCCTCAGGTCCTTGGCCGAGACCTTGGGTTCGGTGGTCAGCCGCGTGAGCTCGGCCTCGCAGGCCAGCAGGCGCCGGGCGAGCTGCCCCAGCCGCCCGTAGGGAGAGTCCACGTCGTCCTGGGACAGAGCGCCGCCCGTGGCGGTCATGGCCTTCAGGGCTTTCAGGGATTTCAGCACGCCGTCCGCGTCCTTGCCCGGGGCCATCCTGGTGACCTGCCGGGCACCCGTCCCGGCGCCGCCGCCCGTCCCGGGCAGCTGGACGAGTGCCCTGATCTCGGTCTCCATCGTCGCGGCGTACTCGGTGACCGCCTCCATCCGTTCCCGGGTCCTGCGCACCCGGTCCGGGTTCAGGGCCTCGCCGAGCCGGGCCTCGCGGGTGCCCGCGGACATCGAGAACAGGGCCCACAGCCCCTTGCGGGCGGCGTTGACGGTGTCGGAAGAGAAGGCGGGCCGGGGGGCGCCGGGGTCTGCGCGCCTGGCCTTGTCGACGGCGATGTCGATGGCCAGGACGTCGGCGCGGGAGGTCCCCTCACCCGAGCCCGTCGAGCCGCGGTCCGTCTCGGCGGGCACGGTGGCGAGCGGCAGCATGTTCAGGTAGGCGGCGTGGTGGCCGATCGCCTCGCTCAGGTGGCCGCGGAGCGCGACCGTCGCGGCGGCGTCCGGCGCGCCGCCCGCCTTCTGGAGGAGCGCGTCCGCCTGGGCGAGTTCGTCGTGTACGCGGAAGGCGTAGCCCTCCAGGGAGGCGTGCCGGTTGTCCCGGTCGTCCTCACCCAGCAGTTGCCACAGCTTCATGGCGGGTGAGACGCCGCCGTCCATCCAGCCGTCGGCGGCCTTCTGGCGGTCGAGCAGTGCCGTGACGGCCTCCTGGAGGGTCTTGCCGTACAGCTCGGCGTGGATGGAGTCGACGACGCTCGCCCAGGACGCGGTGTGGTCGCCCATGCGCCCGCCGGGAAACGGGGTCGGGGTCCGGGTCGTGCCGAACGCGACACCCGCGATCCGGCCGCCCTCGACCAGGACGCCCGGGTAGAGGTCGACCCGTTTGGCGAGCGGGTTGGCGGCACGCGTGAACTTGTCACGGTCGTACGGGGCCGTGGGCGCCGGCGCCGTGGACGTGGAGGGTACTGGGCCACCGGGCGCCGTGACCGTGGTCGACGGGCCCGCGACCGGGGGTGGTGTCGAGGGCGCCGCGGCGGATGTCGACGGCAGGGGCGGCGTCGAGCCCGTGGCATGCGCTCCGGTGGGCGGCGGGGATGGGGGCGCGTTGACCTTCTGCGCCCGAGGATCGGCGGGCACGGCGAAGCGGAGGCGCTTGGTCCCGATGGTCCCGATGGAGGCCGACACGTCGGAGCGGGAGTCGTCATCCGAGTCGTCGGAGTCGTCGCTCCAGGCTTTCCTGGGTGAGGCGCCGGCCCGGAACGACGTGCCGGCCTGAGACGACGTGCCGGCCGAGGGGCCGTCGTCGTCGCTCAGGTCCATCGAGGACGACCTGGAGTCGCGGACAGGGCTGGAGTGGGTGTCGGGGCCGTCGGAGTCGGTGCTCATCGCCGAGCCCGGGCGGCTGTCGTGCCCGGAGGACGAGTTCGACGCGCTCAGGGTCCGGTCGGAGTCCGACCGCTTGCGCTTGCGCTTGAGCGACTTGTTGTGCGGTTTGGGGGGCATCGCTGACCTCGCTAGGCGGTGGCTCGGTAGAGCAGGATCAGGGTCAGGCCGGTCAGGTCCTCGGCGGTGCCGGACAGGGTCAGGCGCCACGGGGTGGATCCGGCGGTGAGGCCGGGGGGCTGCAGCAGCCGCCCCTCGACCAGGGTCAGGCGGGCGTCGCCGTCGAGCAGGAGGCGGGCCGTGGAGCCCGCGCCGTAGAGGGCGGTGATCCCGGTGATCTGGCGGCCCGACATGCCGGGCAGCAGGTCGGGGGTGACCGGCAGGTGCAGTTCGCCGGTGCCGCCGGTGCGCAGGTCCTCCCATTCCTGCGGGAAGGTCGCGGGCACGTCGAGCGACACCGCCGCCGGGTACGGCTTGAGCAGCCCGCGGACGGCCGTCGCGAACGTCTCGCCGCCGTCCTCGGCCGCGTACCGGACGGTGATGGTGACGTCGCGCAGCCCGGCCGGCGGGCGGCGGGTCTCCAGCCGCCACCGCGAGACGGCGCCGGTGCCCTCGAACGGCAGGTAGCGCGGGTCGTCGTAGCGGACCTCGAACAGGCCGGCGTCCTCGGCGTCGGTCACCTCCGACAGGGCGATCCGCTGCCCGGGACGCCAGTCGGCGCGCAGCGAGGCCGGCGGCGCGCCCCTGGGGTCGAGCAGGTACCCGACCGCCTTGGGGTCAGGGGACAGGACGGTCTTGTCGCTGAGCTGGGTGAGCGTGGCGTTGAGGGTGAGGGGCCCGTCGGCGGCGGCGAACGCGACGCTGACGGATTTGATCTGGCGCCGGTAGTGGCCGGGGAAGTCGCGGTCGAACAAGTCCTCGGTCAGCGCGAACTCGCACCGGCCCTCGGTCTGGAAGGCCAGCAGCGCGGCCGCGTCGAGCCGCAGCAGCGACACCCGCTTGGTGATCTCAAGACCGCGGGCACCCGCGTCGACGTACGCGCCCTCGAGCCGGTCCAGGTCGAGGCCGAGCTGGTCGCCGGCCAGCAGGCCCTTGCGGCGCGAGTCCCAGTACGTGGGCCGGATCAGACCGGGCGCCCGCCCGCGTTCGGCCTCGAAGGCGCGTTCGGCGGCGCGGGCCATCTCGAACGCCATCTGGTAGGTCTGGAAGTACAGACCGGATACCTGCCCGACCATCCAGCCGTACAGCTCAGCCCCGGCGAACTTGGTGGTCAAGAACCCCTTCACGGCGGCCAGGTGGGCGGCCTCGCGCAGGTGGATCTCCAGCTCGCGGCGGGCCACGGCCACCTGGAGTTCGGCGCCCGCGACCTGGTGGCCGAGCTGGTCGACCTCGGCGCGGCCGGTGGCGAGCTGGAGTTCCCAGTCCTGCTTCTGGCCCTCGAAGTCGGCGATCACTCCGAGCAGCTCGCCGAGCATGCTGAACCCCTCGCCGAGCGCGGCGGAGACCTCGGCGGCCTCGCCGAGCGCGCCGCCGATCTCATCGCCGCCGACGGACGTGCCGGCGATGAACGGCCCGATGTGGGCCTGGGGCGCGCCGGTGGCGATCGCGGCGGCGATCTTCAGCCCGCCGGAGACGAACTGGCCGGTCGCGCCGAGACCCATCATCACGAGCTGGGCGATCTGGAGCGGCGACATGCCGTCGGCGATCAGCTTCGTGTAGTGCTTGACGCGCGCGTCGGCGCCCTCCTTGGCGGCCCGCGCCTCCGCGAGGTTCTCCTCGGCCATCTTGATCTGCTGCTCCTTGATCTGCCGGGTCAGCGCGTGCAGCTCGGCGTCCTGCCGGTTCTGGAGCAGGTTCAGCTCCTCGCCGTCGCGCCGTTCGATGACGTCCAGCAGCGCGGAGCCCAGCTCGCGCAGCCGCCCGGTCAGCTCCTTGGCGCGGGACAGCACGACGTCGAACCGGTAGGCGGGGATCGGCGCGGCGAGGGCGGCGGTGACCTGGTCGGCCGACAGCCCGGCGGCGGCGCCGCGCACCAGCGCCATGACGTCGAGGGGCGGGTCGAACAGCGGCAGCGGCCGGCTGATGCCCAGGATGTCGAGGGACGCCCGGATCTTGGTGAGCCGGTCCTCCACCCGCGTCCAGTACTCCAGGAACTGCGCGTTGCCCGGCACGTGGAAGTACGGGTTGGCGATCCCGGCGTGGACGATGCCGCCGCCCTTGAGCAGGGTCCCGTCGGCGGTGAGGTGGGCGGTCTCGCCCGGCCCGTCGCCCTCGGTCAGCTCGTACGGGGCTGCGGGCGGCAGCAGCCCGGTGCCGAGTGTGGCGGGGCGGCGGCCCAGCAGGTCGTAGGCGTAGATGTAGAGCATCCGCGCCTCATCGACGGTCTCGGCGGTGTACTGCCGGAACAGCATGTCGCCCCAGTCGAGCAGGTTGTCGATGTAGGACATGACCACGCCGCGGCGGTAGGCGTCGGGCCGGAGCTCGGCGATGGCGTGCGGGTCGAACGGGTCGTCCAGGTAGGTCTGGAGCAGCGCGCGGCGGTCGCCCATGAGGTCGTACTGGCGGCGCAGCCGCCCGATCAGCGCGATCCGCTCGCCGAGTCCGGCCGTGCGCGCGTCCTGCGGCAGCGCGGCGAGTGCCGCCTTGACCTGGTCGAGCCCGGTGTCGGCGAGGTCGGCGAGGCGGGCGCGTTCGGCGGCGGTCAGGTCGCGGGCCCGGCGGAACGCCGGCACCATCGGCTCCAGCTCGGCCAGGACCGGTTCGAGCCGGGCGGTGAGGGTGCCGTTCGCCAGTTCCGCGAGGTCGAGGCGGCAGGCGGCGACGAGGGCGGCCGGGTCGACGGCCAGGAACGGCAGGAACCGCCAGGGCCGCCCGTGCCGGGTGGGGTCGAAGACGAACTCATACCAGCGGCGGGCGTCCTCGAACCGCTGCGCCTCGTTCAGCGCCTGCGCGATGAGCATCGGGGCGTGGTGGAAGATCTCCCAGTAGTAGAGGCCGTTGGCGCTGTCGAAGTCCAGGTGGGAGCTGACCGGGACGCGGGTGGCGACCTTGGGCCGCACCTGGATGGTGGTGGCGTCGGATGAGGTGCCGCTGAAGGCGGGCAGCTCGTCGAGCTCCTGGGTGGACGGGGTGAGCAGCGCGTCCACGCCGCCGGTGAGCAGCCGCCGGTTCAGCTCGGCTGCGGTGCTGGAGGTCAGCCGGACGACCTCGATGGGCAGTGCCGCGATCTCGTACGGGCGGGCGGTGGCGTCCCCGGCCGGTGACGTGGCGTAGCCGGAGCGCAGGAACAGGAACAGGGCGCCGTCGGTCTCCATGGCGCCGGTGAGGTCCGCGGGGAACCCGGCCGGCAGGCCCCGCCAGTTGGCCGAGTACGGCAGGAGCGTCACCGGGGTGCCGGGCTCGAAGCCCCGCCCCACGGGCGCGTAGCCGGAGGTGCTGAGCAGGTAGCGCTGGTCGCCTCGGGTGATGACGCCGCTGAAAGGCTGCGCGACGGGCTTGGGGTATCCGGCGTCGACGAACCGGGGCACCGACCCGTCGGGCGCCAGCGTGTAGCGGACATACTGCTGCGGCCCGGCCAGGAACAGCTTGCCGTCCGCGATGTAGGCGGCGGTGATCTTCCCGCCGGTGTTGAACTCGTTGGCGACGCGGCCCAGCAGCCAGGTCTGCCGTGGCGCCTCATCCTGGCCGCCGCCGCGCGCGCTGAAGGTGCCGCG
>JAFACJ010000402.1 GCA_023425615.1 Actinomycetes bacterium | reverse complement strand
GCGCCAAGAACCACCTGCTGGAGGCCAACCTCCGGCTCGTGGTCTCGCTGGCCAAGCGCTACACCGGCCGCGGCATGCTCTTCCTGGACCTGATCCAGGAGGGCAACCTCGGTCTGATCCGCGCGGTGGAGAAGTTCGACTACACCAAGGGCTACAAGTTCTCCACCTACGCCACCTGGTGGATCCGGCAGGCGATCACCCGTGCGATGGCCGACCAGGCGCGCACCATCCGCATCCCGGTCCACATGGTGGAAGTGATCAACAAGCTGGCCCGGGTGCAGCGGCAGATGCTCCAGGACCTGGGCCGTGAGCCCACCCCGGAGGAGCTGGCCAAGGAACTGGACATGACGCCCGAGAAGGTGGTCGAGGTCCAGAAGTACGGCCGGGAGCCGATCTCGCTGCACACCCCGCTGGGCGAGGACGGCGACAGCGAGTTCGGCGACCTGATCGAGGACTCCGAGGCGATCGTCCCCGCCGACGCGGTCAGCTTCACCCTGCTGCAGGAGCAGTTGCACTCGGTGCTCGACACCCTGTCCGAGCGCGAGGCGGGCGTGGTCTCGATGCGGTTCGGCCTCACCGACGGCCAGCCCAAGACGCTGGATGAGATCGGCAAGGTCTACGGGGTGACCCGGGAGCGGATCCGGCAGATCGAGTCCAAGACCATGTCGAAGCTGCGCCACCCGTCGCGGTCCCAGGTGCTGCGCGACTACCTCGATTAGCGCTGAGACGTACACGGCGGGCCGTCCTCGGTGGACGGTCCGTTGTGTTTTGTCTACTTTGTCGCGCCGAATGGCGTTGATTAACACGGTATTTACCTAGTGGTATCTACCGGCGACGTGTCCTTCTCTACGCTCCAGGAACATGGGAGTGATGGAGGTTGACCGGGTGCTGACGACGGGGAGCCACCGCCCCCGCGCCGCACGCGTGATCAGCGGACGCCCCTGGCGGGACCCGGTGCTGGACCAGGCCCTCGACGCAGTCCGCGAACGCTACCTGAGAGTCGCGGTCTCCGCCCTCTGGGAGACCCGAACCGATTTCGAACTGCGCTCGCTGCGCATCGAGTACCTCGCCAAGGCCACGATCGGCTGGAGCAAGGGCATCGAGGCGCTGCTGGCCCAGGACCCGCACAACCCCGACCTGCACCTGTGGCTGGGCCGGACCCTGATCGAGGAGGCGTGGCGGATCCGCCCCGCCGCCCGGTCGCGGTCCCAGCAGGCCGGCGGCTACCAGGCTTTCACCAAGGCGCTGCAGAGCGCCCGCGCCCCCTTGCAGACCGCCGCCGAACTGTTCAAGGACGACCCGGTGCCCTGGGAGTCCATGCAGTGGCTCGCCCTCGGCCTGGAGACCGACGCCGCCGACAAGGAGACGCTCTGGCGCCGGGCGTCCGAGCGCTGGCCGACCCTGTACGGCGCGCACGTCGCCCGGGTGATCAGCCTCTCGCCCCAGTGGGGCGGCGTCGCCGAGGAGATGTTCGACTTCGCCCGGGTGGCGATGAGCATGTCGAGCCGTGAGGACCCCAGGGCCGCGCTGATCCCGCTCGCCTACTTCGAGTATTTCGTCCAGGAGCGCTCGGGGCTGATCAAGGGATCGTCGTCGTGGTTCTCCGGTGAGGAGATCCGCGACGTCGAGGCGGCGGCCCGCGGCTGGCACGAGGGGCACCGCCCGCATCCCCGGACCCTGGAGGCGCACAACCTCTTCGGCGCCGCCTTCCATCTGGCCGACGCCCGCAGGCCGGCGCGCAACCACCTGCTGCGCACCCAGGGCAGGCCGGCGTCACTGCCGTGGACCTACCTGGGCGGCAACGCGGTCGACCAGTACGTCAAAGTGTGTCGCCACCTCAACATCATGGATCACTGAGCACTACTTCAATCGTTCCAATCCGGGTCGACTCCACCGTGTGACCCAGATCGCCCAGCGCTTTGGCCAGCTCCTCCTGCGTCTCGGCCTCGATCCCGTGCGCCAGCAGGTCGCGTGCCACCGCGCCGCGGGTGGCCTTGGCCATGTGGCTGACCACCGATCGCCTGACGACACCGTCGACGATCCGCTCCCTGAGCACTCGTACGCCCACGGAGGGCCGCTTCCAGGCGGCCGCGTACGGTGCGGAGCGCAGGTCGACGACCAGCCCCTCGGGCCGGAGCGCCTCGGTCAGCGCCGGATGCCACACGCCGGCCAGCCCGCCGAGCGGCGGAAGCCTGACGCCCATCGCCAGCCGGTAGGGCGGGACGCGGTCGTCGGCGCCCAGCAGCCCCCACAGCCCTGAGAAGATCACCACCTTCGCGCGCGCCTCCTCGTCGAGTTCGGCGAGGCGCAGATGGTCGTACAGGACACCGGTGTAGAGCTCGCAGGCGCGCACGGCGGGCGCCCGCCGCAGCTCCCGGTTGCGGGCCAGCGCCTCTTTCTGCCCCTCGGAGAGGCCCAGAACGCCCAGAGACGCCTTTTCGGGGCCCTGGCATAGGTCGATGAGGGCTGACAGCACCCGCTCCCGTACAGGCGTCAGGGTGGGCTGGGAGAGGGTCTCCAGGTCCAGCGGGGGGCCTTCGGCGGGCGCGGCCTTGCCCTCGGAGGGCGGAAGCAGGATCAGCACCCGGCGATTATGCCGTCCCGGCCGCCGTCTCGGAGGGCATCGGAACGGTCTGTGAACACAGGACGGAGGGCCGCCCCCGCGGGGGAGACCCTCCGTCCTCGCCAGTGAAGGTCAGGCCGTCGGAATCAGGCGTGGTCCTCACCACGGAGCCGGTTCTCGATCAGCTTGTCGGTCTCGTCGTAGATCTCGGCTCCCGAAGCACGGAGTGAGTCCGCGTACTTGCGGCCGTGGTGGGCGCAGAACAACAGGTCGGCGCCACCCGCGAGAGTCGCGCGCACATAGGCCTGGGCCCCACAACGGTCGCAGCGGTCCTGCGCGGTGAGCGGCTTGGTCGGGGCAAGGGTTCCAGTCACGGCACCTTCCTCTGTACTCGGGGGTCGGTACTTAGAAGAACATCTAACCCGACCTGGGCGTTCCCAAAACCTCTTCCGCTACGCCGACAGCAGAACGCCCCAGAACGTGACCGGGGTCACAGCGTCTGCTGGGAGTCCCATGGGGCGTGCTTTGCGTCGTACTGGAGTGTCGGCCGGAGCCCGGACGGCTGCCCGCGGGCATAACCGAGGATAGGGCTCCGCGTCCGGGAATCCATGGAGGCGTCGGTAGCCCGTGAGCCGCGTTCGGGCGCTCTTGTGTCTCCGCGAGGGGGTACAGTCTTGCGACGAACACTGCAAAGCATGTTCGAATGCGTTGAGGAGCACCGTTGACCGCCGCTGTCGAGGAAAACGTGGACACGACCGGGTACTCCGCCCGGCACCTGTCGGTGCTGGAGGGGCTGGAAGCCGTACGTAAGCGGCCCGGCATGTACATCGGGTCCACCGACAGCCGCGGCCTCATCCACTGCCTGTGGGAGATCATCGACAACTGCGTGGACGAGGCGCTCGCCGGCCACTGCACCAAGATCTCCGTGGTGCTGCACGCCGACGGCTCCTGCTCGGTCGACGACAACGGGCGCGGCATCCCGGTGGACCTGGAGCCCAAGACCAAGCTGCCGGGCGTCGAGCTGGTCATGACGCGGCTGCACGCGGGCGGCAAGTTCGGCGGTGTCTCCTACACCGCCT
>JAFACJ010000345.1 GCA_023425615.1 Actinomycetes bacterium | reverse complement strand
GGGACGATCACCAGCCGCCTCCACACCGGGTAGTTCGCGGCGGAGAGGGGGATGGCGTTGACGGGGTTCCAGGAACCGAGGGCCCCGATGGAGCCGACGACGTAGATGTTCGTTCCCGTCGTGGTGGTGGCGTTGACGTTGAAGGTGACATCGGTGGCGCCGGCGTTGGCGACGTTCCAGGTGTTGTTGAGCGTGGACGCAGTCGTGCCGGAGGCGAAGGAGCGGTTGGGCGTGGACTCCCACGTGACGGTCCCCGCCGCCGTCTTCTTGATGTACTTGTACTCGACCGTGGTGCCCGCGGGGACGTTGACGGTCCCGTTCCAGTACGGGTAGCCCGACGAGGACAGGGCCACGGCGTCATCGGTGTCCCAGGAGCCCAGGGCCGGGGTGTCGCCGACGACGTAGACGTTCTCGCCCGGGACGGTGGTGGCGTACACGGCGAACGCGGCGGCGACCGTCGAGACCGGCGGGGTCTGGGTCGGGGTCGGCTCGGTGGGTTCGGGAGTGGGCTCGGTCGTCGTCGGCGTGGGTGTCGGGTCCCCGCCGGGCCGTGCCTTGTGGTGGACGGCGACGGCGCTGCCTGCGGGGATCGTCACCGTGGCCTTGCCGCCGGAGACGGTGATCCGGGTCCCGGTGCAGCCGGTGGCGGAGGAGCCGCCGGTGATGACGTCGCAGTAGTCGCCGTCGGCCAGGCCGGTGGTGAACTCGGAGGTGACCGCGCCGGCGGAGTCGTTGATGCCGATCCAGCCTCGGGAGCCCCGGCTGAAACCGATCACGTTGCTGTTGACGGCCTTGAAGTTGGAGACGGTTCTGGCCGACGCCGTCGCGTTGTGCCAGCCGACCATGCCCTTGATGCCCGCGGTCTGCGTCAGGCAGTTCCAGGTTCCGCCGCAGACGGTGTCGGTGACGAAGCCGTTCCCGTTGGAAGGCGGCGATTGGTTGCGGTTGGAGTAGGAGAAGCTGTCGTAGACGGACGGCTTCCCGTGCGGCCAGGCCAGCACGAAGTAGTTGGCCAGGGTGTAGTCGGTGCCGTTCTTGTAGGACAGGACGACGCCGTCGCGCTCCAGGTCGTGGTTGGTGACCATCGCGAAGACGTTGTCGCTCGGCGCGTCCAGCGTCCAGTCGGAGAAGTTGGCGAAGCCGGAGATGGAGCCCTGGAACTGGGCCTTGATGGCCTTGGCGTAGGCGAAGTCCAGCACGTCGCCGTTGCCGGTGAACGCGCGTGCCTTCAAGGCGTCGTTGGAGGCGCCGTCGAAGATCTCCTGGGCGACGTAGGGGCGCTTGTTCTCCGCGACGGTGTTGTTCAGCTTGCCGAGGATCGCCGCGAAGTCGGCCTTCTTGATGTGCTTGACGGCGTCCACCCGGAAGCCGTCCACACCGAGCCCGATGAGGTCGTTCAGATAGGCGGCGACCTTGTCGCGGACGGACTCCTTCTCGGTGTAGAGGTCCGCCAGCGAGAGCAGTTCGCAGCTCGCCACCTGGGATTCGTTGTTCCAGTCGTTGATGGCGCCGGTGGAGGTGGGGCAGTTGTCCCCCGGGTGGTGGAAGTCGCCGTACCCGTAAGGAACCGCCGGGTGGTCGTAGGCGGTGAACGTGGTCCCGGCGTAGCCGACGGTGCCGGCGGGGTTGTTCGTCCCGGCCATGTGGTTGACGACCGCGTCCACGTAGACGCGCACACTGGCGGCGTGGCAGGCGTTCACCATCGCGGCGAACTTCGCGCGGTCGCCGAACCGCGACTCCAGCTTGTAGGAGACCGGCTGGTACACCTCGTACCACGGGTGGACGCCGTCGCTGCTGTTGGGGAGGCTGACGGACTCCTGCGGCGGTGCGACCTGGACCGCCCCGTACCCGGCCGGGCCGAGGTGGTCGGTGCAGGCCGCGGCGACCGAGTTCCAGTTCCACTCCCACAGGTTCGCCGTCACATCGCTGTCGTTGAGCGTGACGGCGGCCGTCGCCGGCGTGTTCGCCGCCGTCATGGCCAGGGGGGCGACGCCCCCGGCGAGCAGCAGGGTGAGGCCGAGCAGCAGGGAGCGCGCTCCGCGAAGACGCGGGAGGCGCGGAGGGCGCGGAGGACGTGGGGAACGCGGAGGTCGTGGGGGTGCCATGAGGGTCTCCTCGCGGGATCGGCTGACGGGGGGCGGGACGGCCGTCCAGGTAGGAGGATGAAGGCACACTGCAAAAACATCAAGAGCTTGCAGCAAAAAACTGTAAGTTTCATGAATGGTTGCTGGTAAATGAGGTATGACCACTTCGGCACCGGGGTATGGTCGCCCTCCGGAGGGAGGCGTGGTTACGTGGAAAGACCGCAGCCAGAAGGTGAAAGTGATGTCAGCGACCGATCTTTCGCGCCGTGAGAAGCTCCTGAGAGCGGCGAGGCCGCTGTTCGCCGAGCTGGGATACGACCAGACGCCCAGCGAGCTGATCACCGATGCGGCGGGGCTGCCCGCCTCCGCCATCGCCGAGGAGTTCGGCGGCAGACGGCAGCTGTACCTGGCGGTGTACCAGCGGGTCCAAGAGGCGGAACTGGATCTGCTGGAGAAACTGCCCCCGGGGAAGGTCGACGTGGGGTCCTACCACCGTTTCGTCGACCGGTATCTGGACCTCCTGCTGGAATCACCCGACCACGCGGCACTGTGGGCGCAGCGGTGGCTGAACGACGCGGCCGATCTGCGGGAGGTGGAGAAGGTCTACATAATGCCGCAGCTGGAGGCGGTGGAGGAGATCACCGCCGAGCTCTTCCGGGAGGATCTGGACGTCGTTCTGATGAACTGGACGCTGGGCTGGGCCATCCAGGTCTTCAGCCTGATCGGGATCCCCGGCCACCCCGAGCGGAGGGACGAGGAGGACATCGCCCGCTTCCGCCGCCACCTCCACACCCTCCTGGACCTGGTGATCAGGAAGGAGTGAGCGGGGCGCCGGAAACGGGCGGAAGGGGTCAGGGGTTCGCCGTCTCGCCGTTCGACCCGGCGGAGGGGTCGGCCTTCTCGGTGGTGCCGTCGGGCTTGGTGAGGCTCTCGTCGTCGGCGGCGAGGGTGGCCAGCGAGTTGACCTTCCAGGAGCCCTTCTCCAGGATCAGCTCCAGCAGCAGCTTGGTGCCCAGGACGCGGCGGACGCCCGCGGTGCTCTTGACCTCGGTGTCGAGCACGACGAGCGACTTGGCGCGCTGGCCGTCGATCTCGTTGACGTAGATGTCGCGCACGGTGGCCGTCGCGTCCGCCTCGTACTTCTTGATGACCTCGGCGAGGCCGTCGAAGGCGGTCTCGTAGCTCTGGCCGAAGTCCGCCGACGACAGGGAGCGGATGCGCTCGCGCGAGTCGTCGAGGTCGGTGTGCCGGTAGGCCAGCAGCGCCTGGCCGAACTCCGCGGACCTGGTGCGGACGAGCTGCTCGGTGTCCGCGGCGTCCGAGAGCCGGCCCGCCTCCCGCCACTGCAGGAACGCCGTGACCGACGTCGTGACCAGGAGCACGGCGAGGACGGCGACGAGCAGGACCCGCCCGGACGGCAGCCGCGAGGCGGCGCCCGCCTTCCCCGGCTTCTCGTCCGCGGTCTTCTTCTCCACCGCCTCCTCCGCCGGAGTCTCCTTCTCCGAAGCCTCCGAAGCCTCCGAAGCCCCGTCCTCCGCCTTCTCCGCCGGAGCCTCCTTCTCCGCGGCCTCCGTGTCCCCGGCCGCCTTCTCCGGCGCGGTCTCGGCGGCGTCCTCGACGGCCTCGGTGCTCTCGGTGCTCTCGGCGGTCTCCTCGACCGCGGCCTCGGTGAGGTCCTCTGACTTCGTCGTCATCTTGGTCTCCTGGGTGGTCAGCGGGACTGGCTGCGGAACCTGCGGACGGTGTGGGCGGCGACGCCGAAGAGCACGAGCCCGCTGACGAGGATGGGCAGCAGCGTCAGCCAGTCACCTCTTTCCTCGTCGGGGGAGCCGGCGGCCCGCGGTGCGATCGTAGTGAAGGTCTGGGGCGCTTTGTCTCCTCCGGGAGAAGACGCCGAAGGCCGTGACTCCTCACGGGCCGTCGCCTGCCGGTCGTCCCCGTTCCCGGTCGCGCCCTTGCAGTAGTAGACCGGCGGGACGTCCGGCGCCGCCAGCGGCTGCGGGTACTCGGGGGCGTTGGGGACCGGGCCGCCCAGCGTGAACAGCAGCTTGACCTTGGCGTACATCCCCTCGGGCCGCTTGATGAGGATGTGGTCGGCGAGCGTGGGGAAGTCCTTGTGGATGGTCTTGAGCGCCCGTTCCAGCTCACCGCTGTTCTTGTCGGTGAACAGCGGAGGGCTGGTGGTGCCCAGCGCGGTGAGCAGGCAGCGCAATCCCGGCTTCGACGCGTCGAGCGTGCCGTTCACCTGCTCCAGGAAGCCGGGTGAGCGGTCCAGCAGGCTGTCGAGCCGGGCCCGTGAGTCGCTGAGCGTGCTGGTGAAGGCGGCGAGGTCGTTGAGGCCCTGGGCGAGCCGCGGCCCCGACCCGGAGAGGGTGCGGGTGAGCTGGGTGAGCTGGACGGCCAGCGCGTCGAGGACGCCGGAGTCGTCGGCGAGCGTCCCGGTGAGCTGTTCGAGGTCGGCGAGGGTGTCGCGGAGGCCGTCTCCCCTGCCTTCGAGACCCGTCGCCAGTTCGCTGGTCAGCGTCTTGATGTCGGCGGGGTCCACCGCGTGCAGGAGGGCCCCGGCGCTTTCGAACAGCCGCTGGTACTCCACGGCGACCTTGGTGTTGGCCAGCGGCACCACGTCGCCGCCCTTCAGCGGCCTGCCCGGCCGGCCGGAGGGCGGGGTGAACTCCACGTACGGCTCGCCGACCGCCGACTTGCGCAGCACCTGCGCGGTGGCGTCGTGCGGCACCTCGACGCCGTGGTCGAGTTCGACGGCCACGTCCACCTTGCCGGTGCGCAACCGGACGGAGTCGACGCGGCCGACCTTGACGCCGAGGTAGTCGACCTCCAGGTCGGGGCGCAGACCGGGGGAGGAGGCGAACTCGACACGCACCTGGAAGGTGCGCTCCCCGATCCGGATGGGCAGCAGAGTGGCGGCCGCCCAGATGAACATGACGGCGCCCACGACGGCGAAGACGCCGAGGTTGAGCAGGATCCGTGGCCTCATGCGTCACTCACTTCGGTGCCACCAGTTCTTTGAGCATGTCGGCGAAGTCCTTCTGCCTGTCGGCCGCGGACGCCGTCTTGGTCTTGGACCTCGCCCCGTTCTTGTCGCCGTCCAGGAAGTTGCCCAGCCACACGTAGATGAGGGCCTGCCCCTCATAGGTCATCGACGGCGCCTTGACGAAGCCGTCGAGCGTGTCGTTGGCGAACCGCTTGAGCTCCTCCTTGCCCTTGAGGATCTTCTGGAGGACGAGGTTGAGGCGCTTCAGCAGCCGGCGCAGCCGGGCGGCGTGCTCGACGCCGACCTTCTGGTTGACGGCCGCCGCCATCTCGGTGAGCTCCTTCACCGCCTGCTTGAGCTCCTTGCGGTCCTTCTCGACCTTGGCGGTGGTGGTGATGAGGGTGCCGGGCAGCCGGTCGAGCGCCGGTGAGCTCTGGTCCAGCGCCCGGCCCAGCCGCCCTAGCCCGTCGATGACGACGGCCAGGTCGCGGTTGGCGGCGGCGTAGCTGTCGGAGAGCTCGGTGGCCTGCTCGATGACCTTGTTGAGCTTGGGCCCCTGCCCCTCCAGGCCGTCGGCGAGACCGGAGACGATCTCACTCAGGTCCTGCCCCCCGAGCGCGGCGATGACCGGCGCCACCCGTTCGCTGACCTGCTCCAGGCCCGGCTGGACGTCGGTCTGGGTGAGGGTGGCGCCGCTGGCGAGGAATCCGCCGGTGTCGTTCTCCGGCAGGTCGAGCCGGACGAAGTTCTCGCCCAGCAGCGACACCTTGGCGAGGGTGGCGGTGGTGCCGGCCGGGATCCTGGTCCCGTCGACGATCGACATCCGCACCCGGGCCCGGTAGCCCTGCAGCTTGATCTCGGTGACCGAGCCGACCGGGACGTCGGAGATCTGCACCGCGAGCCCGGCCACCAGGTTCTGCACGTCGTCGAACACCGCGTACAGCGTCATGTCGCCCTTGGGCGCCCCCAGCGTCTGGATGGAGCAGGCGCCGGTGGACAGGGCGACGGCGATGACGATCAGGCTCCTTCGCACGCTCAGCCACCCTTCTTGATCGTCTTGGGGCAGTTGCCGATGGGTTTGTCGAGGCACGGCACCCGTCCCCAGCCCATGAGGTCGAAGATGGGCTGGAGCCAGATCCGCATGGTCGAGTTGAGCTGGACCCGGATCGCCGACACGTTGTTCTTGCGGTCCCAGGTCTGCGTGGCGAGGTCGGTGAACCGGGCGAGGCCGCGGATCGCCTCGCTCAGCGAGGCGCTGTTGGCCTTGAGGCTCATCACCAGGGTGGACATCTGCGAGACGGTCCGCGGCAGGTCCTCGCGGTAGGCGGTGATGACCACCTGGCCCTTGCGGATCAGGTTCTCCAGGCCGACGAGGAAGTCGCGCAGCCGGGTCCGCTCGTCGGCGAGCTGGTCGCCGACCGTGGCCACGGAGTCGATGAGCGTGCGGAGCTTGTCCTCGCGGCGGTTGAGGGAGGCGGACAGGTCGTGCAGCCCCCGCGCCACCGAGACGATCTTCTGGTCCTGCGCGGCGAGGTCGTCGGAGAGCCGTGCCGTGGTCGCCAGCCCGGAGTTGATCGACGTGCCGCGGCCCTTCAGCAGGTCGGCGCCGGTCCGCACCAGCTTGTTCACCTTCTTGGGGTCGACGGACTCGGCGAGCGTGGTGAAGGCGGACAGCGCCTCGTCGATCTCCACGGCGGGCTCGGTGCGCTCCAGCGGGATGACCGTGCCGGGCTCGGCGCGCGGCGTCTGCGGCTTCCAGGCGGGGAAGAGGATGACGCTGCGCTCGCCGATGGCGCTCTCGGCCGCGATGGTGGCGTGGACGTCGGCGGGCAGCGGGACGCCGGAGTCCACGCGCAGCCGTACCCGCACCCGGTGGTCCTCCACCCGCAGGTCCTCCACGATGCCGACGTTGGCGCCCATCACCTTGACCCGCGACTTCTCATACAGGGCCGGCGTCTTCTCGAAGTAGGCGACGACGGTGTAGCCGCCGCCCTGCCCGAGCACCCCGCAGCCGCCGAGACCGAGCATCAGGGAGCCGCTCAGCGCCGCGGCCAGCAGAGCGCGCGGCCTCGGTGGTCTCGCCGTCGTCATCGCGGTCCTCCCAGGCTCTGGGTGAGCTTGCTCAGGTCGGTGGCCGACAGGAGGCCGAGCTGGCCGCCGATGGCGTCCACCCAGGGTCCGTAGCTGTTGATGGAGTTGAAGGCGGTGAACGTGGGGCCGATCCAGGCGAGCAGGGTGTTGAGGTCGCCGATCCGCGGGTCGATCGTCCCGACGACGCCCTGGAGGTCGTCGATGAGCGTGACGAGCTTGGCCTGCTCGCGGTCGATGAGCCCGCCGACCCGGGTGACCGCGGTGTCGCCGCTGCCCAGCAGCACCGACAGCTCCTGCTGCCGGTTGCGCAGCTCGTTCAGGAGCTGCTGGATGTTGCGGGCGAGGGCGGCGAGCTGGGTGTCCTTGGCCTTGACCAGTTTGAGCACCTTGTCGCCGTCGGAGACGAGCCGCTCGAACTGCGGCCCCGACTCCTCCAGCGTGTCGGCGAGGTCGGTGAGGTTGCTCAGCGAGGAGGCGAGGTGCTCGCGGGTCTGCGGGGAGATCCCCCCGACCTGGTCGATGATCTTGGAGAGCATCGCGGTGTCCAGATCGGCGAGGGTCTTGGTTCCGGACTTCAGCAGGTCGTTCACCGTGGTCGGGGTCTGGGTGCGGTCCATCGGGATGCGCCGCCGGTCGCCGGGCACATCGGCCAGGTACGGCTTGGCGACCGGGCCGCTCAGCCGCAGGTACCGGCCGCCCAGGATGTTGGAGGTCCTGATCTCCGCCCGGGTCTGCGGCCCGAGGTCGATACCGGAGTCGACCTCCCAGGTGATGAGCACGGTGCCGCGGGTGAAGTCGGGTTCGACCGACTTCACCTCGCCGACGTCGACGCCGGCGACCCGTACCTTGTTGCCCGAGTGCAGCCCGCCGGTGTCGGCGAACACCCCCGTCACGGTGTAGCGGTCCTGCAGCAGGCCGAGGCTGCCGGTGAGGAAGACCGCGACGAGCAGGACGGCGATCACCGCCGAGGAGATCAGGCCGACCAGCACCTGGTTGCGGTCGCGGAAGGACTTGAGCGCCATCACTCACCTCCCACGAGGAGTCTCTGCAGGGACTCGGTGGACTCGGCGGGACGGTCCAGGGGCCGGACGAGCTTCGTCCCGTACGGGCAGGTGGGCCCCGGGGTGAGCGTGACGCAGGGGACGGCGCCGGTCACGAACTCGCCTTCGGTGAAGATGCTGCGCAGCCGCTGGAGCTTGGGCCCCGTCGCCTTGATCAGCTCCAGCAGCGGCGCCATGTTGTGGTCGACGCCGTCGGTGACCTGCGCTATCCGGTCCAGCGCCAGGGCGAGGGAGTCGGCGTTGTCGCCCAGCACCTTGTCGGTGGTGTGCAGCATCGCGGACAGCTCCTTGATCGCGTCGTCGACGAGCTTGCGGTTGTCCACGAACGCCTGGGACAGCGTGACGAGGTCGTCGGTGGCCTGGATGATCTGCTTGTCGCGCTTGGCGACGAGGCCGGTGACCGCCGAGTAGTCGTCGATCATCGTCTTGAGGGTCTGCCGCCGGGTGGCGATGGTGGAGGAGAGCTTGTCGACGTCGGCCAGCAGCGCGGCGACGTTGTCCTCGTTGCCGTCCAGGGCCAGGTAGACCGAGGTGAGGATGTCGTTGACCCGGCCGGGCTCGAGGTTGCGGGTGAGCGGTTCGAGCCGGTTGACCAGGTCGCCGATGTCCACGACCGAGCGGGTGCGGGTGACGCGGTCGCCGTCGCGCAGCATCCGGGCGCTGGTGCCGGGGATCAGGTAGACGACACGCTGGCTGATCGCATCACGCCAGCGGATGGCGATCTCGCTGTCCTCGGGCACCTTGTGCTCGGTGCGGATGTTCAGCTCCACCTCGGCCCGCCCGTCGCGGACCCGGATCCGGCCGACCCTGCCGACGGGGGCGCCGGCGATCTTCACCTTGTCGCCCTTGAGC
>JAFACJ010000318.1 GCA_023425615.1 Actinomycetes bacterium | reverse complement strand
CTCGGCCACCGGCCGGTAGGCGGCCAGCCCCGGACGGACCCGCCCCAGAAGAGGCCCGTCGGGGTCGGCCGAGGAGGGAAGGCCTGCGTCGTCCGGCGCACAGCCGATCACTCCCGGATGGGCGTCGGGGACCGGGATGTCGCCCGCGCGTCCGATGGCCAGGACGTCCACCACGATCACGTCGCCGGGCTCGGCGCCGACCACCGCGATCGGCCCGCACAGCAGCGCCTCGCACGCGCCCCAGAAGCCGCGGCACTCCATCCGCACCGAGCCGCCGGAGATCACCTCGGCGACCGCCGGGATCTCGGGATGCCATCGGGTGTGTCCTGGCACCGCCTGGGCGCCGTACGACAGGGGCACGGAAGGTCCTTTCTCCGCTCACAAGGGCAACACGTGTCCGGAGAGATAGTGCACCGGGTGCTGTTTCCGACCCGTTTCCCCGCCTTTTCCCAGAAGTAAGTCTCGTCTCACACTCCGAGACAGTCCTTTTCCATGCAACGCTCGGCCGAAGCGGTCACGTCCTGTAATCATGCGACCCATGCGACCTGCTCCCTTCCTCGTCCCGGGCGGCGCCCTGCTGTGCGCCTCGGTGCTCCTCGCCGCCTGTTCGGGCGCCCCCGAGCGCTCACGGCAGGCGGCCGAGGTGCCGCCGGTGCGGCTGGTCTCCTACTCCGGCTGCGGGGAGCTGCTGACCTCACTGCGCGCCTCGGCCGCCGCCCGCGTGGGCCCCTACGGCTTCGGGACGCCGTACCCGTTCATCGCGATGAGCGAGGGCGCGCCGACCGCCAAGACCCTCGCCAAGGACCAGGGGGCCGTCCCCTACTCCGGGACGAACAACCACGAGGCCGACGCGGACGAGCCGGACCTCGTGAAGACCGACGGCGCCCGGATCTACACCGTCGCCGGCGGACGGCTCCAGATCGTCGACACCGCCACCAGGAAGGTCGTCCGCCGCCTCGCCCTGCCCGACGGCTTCCAGGGCCCCACGCGGCTCCTCATCAGCGGCGAGCGCGCCCTCCTGATCCAGGACGGCTTCCTCATGAAGGCGCGGCCCGGCGGGATCATGCCGGCGCAGGGACGGCTGCGGGCGCTGTACGTCGACCTGGCGGCGCCGAGGATCCTCGGCGAGCTCACCGCCGACGGCGCGCTGGTGGACGCCCGCCAGGTCGGCTCGGTGGCCAGGCTCGTCATGCGTACCTCCCCCGACATCGCGTTCCCCGCCTTCGACTGGGACATCCCCGGCAGCCAGGCGGCGAAGGAGAAGCGCGCCAAGGCCGCCAACCAGGCCGCCGCGCGGAAGGCGCCGCTGAGCGCCTTCCAGCCCGGCTACGACATCACGTCCGGCGGCACGAAGACCGCGCACCGCGTCCCCTGCGAGCGGATCAGCCACCCGGAGGGCAGCAAGGACGACCACGAGGTCACCATGCTCAGCGTCCTCACCATCGACCTGGCCAAGGGCCTGGGCGACGGCGACCCGGTGTCGGTCGTGGCCGACGGCGACACCGTCTACGGCACGCGGGACAGCCTCTACGTGACGGGCTCCCCGTGGCAGAAGGCGGTCACGCAGGTGCACAAGTTCAGCGTCGCCGGGCAGGGCCGCCCCCGCTACGCCGCCTCGGGCGAGGTCCCCGGACGGCTGCTCAACCAGTACTCGATGTCGGAGTACCGCGGCGATCTCCGCGTCGCCGTCACCGAAGGCGACGAAGCCGACGTGACGGATCCGGCCGCCGCGACAGGCGAGGCGCCCCGGCAGGTCAGCACCGTCTACGTCCTGCGCCCCTCGGGGCCCGCGCTGCGGAGGGTCGGCTCGCTCGGCGGCCTCGGCCGCGGGGAGCGCATCTACTCCGTGCGCTTCTCCGGCCCCCGCGGCTATGTGGTGACCTTCCGCCAGGTCGACCCGCTCTACGTCCTCGACCTCGCCAACCCGCGCCGGCCGCGGTCGCTGGGCGAACTGAAGATCACCGGCTACTCCGCCTACCTGCACCCCGTCGCCGACGGGCGGCTGCTGGGCGTCGGACGGGAGGCCGACGAGAAGGGCAGGCCGCTGGGCGCCCAGATCTCCCTCTTCGACGTGACGGGCTCCCCCAGGCAGCTGTCGCGCCTGCATCTGCCGAAGGTCTACGACACCCAGTCCGAGTACGACCAGCACGCCTTCCTGTACTGGCCGCAGACGGGCCTCACCGTCCTCCCCGACGCCAACGGCGAGGCCCTCGTCCTCACCGTCGGGGACGGCGCCATCACCAGGAAGGGCGCGGTCAAGCACCCGCGGCAGGGCTACATCCAGCGGGCGCTGGTCGTCGGCGACACCCTGTGGACCCTCTCCTCGGAGGGATTGAAGGCGGTGGACGCCGCCACCCTCACCCAGCGCGCCTGGATCGGCTGGCCGAGCCGCTGATCCGCGCCCGTCCCCCGGGGCTTCCGGGGGACGGGTCAGCGCAGGCCCACCCGGCGCCGCAGGGCGGTCTGGATCAGACGGTCCACCAGTGACCGGTAGTCGACGCCGGTGGCCGCCCACATCTGCGGGAACGCCGACGTCGGTGTGAAGCCCGGCATGGTGTTGATCTCGTTCAGCACCAGCTCGTTCCCCGGCGTGACGAAGAAGTCGACACGGGCCAGACCCTCGCAGCCCAGTGCGTCGAAGGCGGCGACCGCGGTGTCGCGCAGCCGCTCGCCGACCTCCGGCGGCAGGTCCGCCGGGATCTCCAGCCGCGACGTGCCGTCCAGGTACTTGGTCTCGAAGTCGTAGAAGTCGTGCTGCCCGAGCATCACGATCCGGGCGGGCTGGCTGGCCTCGGTCGGGCCGTCGTCGAGCCCCTCCAGCACGCCGCACTCCACTTCGAGGCCCTCGATCCCGGCCTCGACGATCAGCTTGGGGTCGTGCTCGCGGGCCGCCTCGATCGCCGGGACGAGGTCCTCCTGGCGGGTGACGCGGGAGATGCCCATGCTGGATCCGGCGCGGGCCGGCTTGACGAACACCGGCCAGCCGAGCTGCTTGATCTCATCGAGCTTGCGTTCGCGCTCCAGCCGCCACTCGCGGTCGGTGACGATGACGTAGGGGCCGACGGGCAGGCCCTGCGCCTGCCAGATCAGCTTCATGAACGCCTTGTCCATGCCGGCGGCGCTGGCCAGGACGCCCGCGCCGACATAGCGGACCCCGATCAGCTCCAGCAGACCCTGGACGGTGCCGTCCTCGCCGTAGGGGCCGTGCAGCAGCGGCAGCACCACATCGACGCGGCCGAGGGCGCGCGGCAGGTCGGCGGGCGACAGTACCGTCAGCTCGGCGGCCTCGGGGTCAAGCGGCAGCGCCAGCGGCAGTCCCGCGCCGGAGACCTCCGGCAGCCGTCCGTCCTCGATGGCCAGATGCTGCCGTTCGTCGGCCAGCACCCACCGCCCGTCGCGGGTGATGCCGATCGGCAGCACCTCGTAGCGGTCGGTGTCGATGGCCGCCATGACACTGCCCGCGGTGACGCAGGAGATGGCGTGCTCTGAGCTGCGGCCGCCGAACACCACGGCCACTCTGATCTTCTCGGGCATGATGTCTGACCCTACCGTTAGACGCCGTACCGCTCGGGCTTGGGCGAGCGCGTCATGAGCTTGAGGTACGCCTCCTCGATCGGCACCCCGTCGTGCATGACCGCCGCCACCACCTCGGTGATCGGCATCTCGACGAAGTGGCGGCGGGCCAGCGCCAGCACGGGCCGTGAGGACTTGACGCCCTCGGCCGTCTGCTTGGTGACGGCGATGACCTCCTCCAGGCTCATGCCGCGGCCGAGGTTCTCGCCGAACGT
>JAFACJ010000294.1 GCA_023425615.1 Actinomycetes bacterium | reverse complement strand
GCCACCGGGCGTCTTACCGGGGTCCGCCGGAGCAGCCCAGCGGACGGTCGCGGAGGTGTCCTTCTGGGAGAGGCGCAGGGACGACGGCACCGACGGCGCGGTCGCCTCCGGAGCCAGTTCGGTCACCTTGACGTCGTCGAACGCGACGGTGGCGTTGTTGACGACGAGACCGAGCGTGCCACCGCTGCGGTGCACGTCGGTCGCCGTCAGGGACGGGACGCCGTCGATCGCCAGGACGGCCTTGGTGCCGCGCACCTCCAACGACAGGTCGTGCGTCTGGCCCACGCCCAGGGCGACGCCCGCCGCGGCGGTGACCGGCGAGGCGTAGGCGGCACCGGGCGCCTTGGCCACCGCGTACTCCAGGCCGTTGCTCAGCTTGGTGTTGCTGCGCACCACGAACACCGAGCCGTAGTCCTCGGCCCCGTGGTAGTCGGCGGCGAGGTTGAGCCAGCGCGACTCGTCGGCGACCTGAAGGAAGCTGGCCTTGGCCTCCAGCCGGTAGTTCGTGTAGCTCGTGCCGAACGTGAGGCGGGCGCGCTGCCCGTTCACCGACGTGCCCTCGAGCCGTCCGTCCTTGACCTGCCAGGTGCCCAGATGGCCCGTCCACCCCTCGGGCAGCTCCCCCGAGGAGAAGTCCTCGGTCAGCCGCACCGTGTCGACGGGCTCATCCGCCCC
Source organism: Actinomycetes bacterium (assembly GCA_023425615.1). GTDB lineage: Bacteria > Actinomycetota > Actinomycetes > Streptosporangiales > Streptosporangiaceae > Actinocorallia. Next base: position 3,375 of record JAFACJ010000294.1, on the reverse strand, counting down.
GGCCGGCACCGCGCCCGGCCCCAGCGCCGCGATGGCGGCCAGTGAGACGGCTGCCGCCGTCCGGCCGCCGAGGCGCCGTCCTGTCGTGCTCTCGCGCACGTGATCCACTCCTTCACACCGACACCCGGAGGCCCGGGTGTCGGTGTGAAGGGTGGTAGGCCGGGCTGAACACGAGCCGTCGCGCCCGCGAAGATCACGGAAAGCGCACGAGAAGCCTGACCGATCAGATATCTCTTTGTCGGAGGCTTTCAGCCGGCCAGCAAGGCCGCCATCCGCTCGGCGTTGCGCTGCGCGTGGTCGCCACAGCAGTTGTTGAACACCACGTGCGTCACCGCGGCGTCCGCCGCCAGCGCCTCCAGGCGCCGCGCCCAGCCCCGCAGTTCCTCCTCGCCGTAGAGGTAGGCGAACTTGTCGTCGATGCTCCCCGAGTCCCACCGGGCGCTGTGCCCGTGGAGGCGCACCACCGCCAGGTCCGAGGTCGCCGCCAGCACCGGCGGTACCGACGAGGCGTGCCCCTGCGGCATGTCCACGCCGACGAACGGCACGTCATGGCGGGCCAGGAAATCCAGCGTCGCCGTCCGGTTCTCCTCATCCAGCCAGGTGTGGTTGCGGAACTCCACGCTGATCCGCAGTGGCGCGCACCGCTCCTTCACCCGCAGGATGTAGGCGCGGTTGTGTTCTCCGAAGGGGAACCACGGCGGGAACTGGAACAGCACCGCCCCCAGTTTGCCCGCCTCGTGCAGCGGCCGCAGCGCGCTGAGGAAGCGTTCCCAGACCTCCTCGGCCACCAGGTCCGGGACGTCCTTGAGGTAGACGCTCCGCTTGGGCGGCACCAGTTCCCGCAGGTCCTTGTACAGCGAGTCCACCCGCGTGGGGTGCTGTGTGAGCAGGGAGAAGGCCTTGATGTCGAAGGTGAAGCCCTCCGGTGTGCGATCCCGCCACCGGCCGACGGTCCGCTCGGCGGGCGGCGCGTAGTAGGTCGCGTCGACCTCCGCCAGCGCGAACCTCGAGGCGTAGAACCTCAGCCTCTCCTCCGCCGTCCGGGCCTCCGGCGGATACCACTGCGACTCCAGCAGTGTCTTGTGCGTCCAGGAGGCGGTGCCGACCAGGATCTTCCCCATGCCGCCACCTTAGGAGCCGGGGCTCCCCCGTCCGCGCCCGCTACCCTTAATTACGACACTCCATATCAAACCCGACAGAAGATGGATTCTGTCTGGTTTGGGATTTATAGCGATATTTACCCCACCGGACTGCCGATCCCGTCGTAAGGAAGCTTTTAGACCGGTCGCCGATGCTGGACCCGATGGCAGGGGCCCGCGAGGAAGGACCGGTATGGACGCTGCGGAGGTTCGCGTACTGGCCGCAGGGACCGCGCTGCCCGGCGCTCCCGTGGACAACGCGACGCTGGCCGGGCGGTTCGGCATGGACGAGCTGTGGGAGCAGTGGATCGAGGTCTTCATCGGGACGCGCTCCCGGCACCTCTCGGTCGACCTGGCCACGGGAGAGGTGTTCGGCTCGCTCGCCGACCTCGGGGAACGCGCGGCGCGCCGGGCCCTGGACGCGGCCGGCCTGGAGCCCGCCGAACTCGATGTGATCGTCATGGGCACCGCGACGCCCGACGCGCTGATGCCGACCACCGTCAACGAGATCGCCGACCGGCTCGGCGTCGACCAGGTGCCCACGTTCCAGCTCCAGTCGGGGTGCTCCGGCGCCGTCCAGGCCCTGGACATCGGGCGGCGGCTGCTGGCCTCTGGCGGGTACCGGCACGCGCTCGTGCTGGCGGGCGACAGCTGCGCCAAGCACTTCGACCTGGGTGCCGACCTGCGGACGATGCCGCCGGCCGAGCTGGTGAACGTGGTGCTGTTCGGTGACGGGGCGGGCGCTGCGGTGCTGACGGCCGATCCGGTGCCGGGCGCGGTGGCGCTGCGTCATGTGCTGACGCGGTTCACGGGGCTGGGCCGCTCCCCCGGCCAGCGGGTGGAGTGGTTCGGGCTGGCGGACCGCGGCAGCGGGCGGCCGGCGGTGGCCGAGGACTACAAGGCGATCGAGGAGTCGGTGCCGGAGATGGCCTGGCAGATCCTCCAGGAGGTGCTGGGGGCGGTGGCCTGGAAGGCCGATGATCTGGATTTCGTGCTGCCGCCGCAGTTGTCGGGGCGGATGTCGGGGCGGATCGGCGAGCGGCTGGGGCTGGCGGGCGTGGAGGAGGTGGCCTGTGTGGAACGGACGGGCAACTGCGGTAACGCGCTGGCGTTCTTCCAGCTGGAGGAGGTGCTGCCGTTGATGGAGCGGGGAGATCGGGCGCTGGGGATCGCGGTGGAGTCCAGTAAGTGGATCAAGGCGGGTTTCGCTCTGGAGAGGCTGTGAGCCGATGGGAACGGAAGGTCTGATCGATCTGCGGCGGTCCGGCCGGCTGGCGGCCGAGTATCCGCTGGTGCGGGGGTTGCTGGGCGGGCTGGACGGTGAGGGTCTGGCGCGGGCGGGGCGGTTGCTGGCGCGGCTGGATCCCGATGAGGTGCTGCGTGAGCATCCCGGTACGCCGGTGGTCTCGGTGGCGGTCACGGGGAACGGGACGGTGGGGCCGCTGCTGCCTTCGCTGACGGCGGAGCTGGCGCGGCACGGGATCGTGCTGCGGTCGTTCGTGGGCGAGTACGGCGGGTACCTGGCGGAGCTCGCCGATCCGCGGAGCGCGTTGTACGGGGCGGACGCGGATCTGGTGCTGTGTGTGCTGGACGCGGGTGTGGTGTTCGACGAGGTGCCCTGTCCGTGGGGTCCGCGGGATGTGGAGCGGGTGTGGGAGGAGAAGCTGCGGCTGGTGGAGGAGCTGGCGGCGACGTTCGTCGGTGGTGCGCGCGGCACGCTGGTCCTGAACACGCTCCCTTTGGAGTGGCGGTATGCCGCGCAGTTGGTGGATCAGCGGTCCAGGGCGCGGTTGGGGGCGGTGTGGCGGGAGGCCAACGCGCGGTTGCTGGGGTTGGCGGAGGCGTATTCCTCGGTGCTGGTGGTGGATCTGGATCCGCTGGTGGGTGAGGGGTCGGCGGTGGCCGACGCGCGGCTTGCCGCCTATGCGCGGGTGGGCCTCTCCCCCGGGTTGCTGGCGGGTTATGCGCGGGAGGTGGGTCATCTGGCCCGTTCGGTGGTGGGGCGGACGAGTAAGTGCCTGGTGGTGGATCTGGACGGGACGTTGTGGAAGGGGGTGCTGGGTGATGACGGTGTGGAGGGGATCGAGGTCGGTGAGGGGCATCACGGTGGTGCTTTCGCGGCGTTCCAGCGGGTGGTCAAGCAGATCTCCGCGCAGGGGGTGGTGCTGGCGGCGGTGAGCAAGAACGATCCGGGGCCGGTGCGGGAGGTGTTGCGGGGGCATCCGGGGATGGTGGT
>JAFACJ010000259.1 GCA_023425615.1 Actinomycetes bacterium | reverse complement strand
CTCGGCCAGACCGCCGGCGCGCTCGTCGACGCCGCCAGCGAGGCCGTGAACACCTTGCGCTTGAACCTGGGTGCCGAGAACCCGCAGGTCCAAGTCCGTGCCGCCATAGCGATCTTGAGTGCCGTCGTCACCGTCCGCGAAGTCACCGACCTCGAACAGCGCATCGCCGACCTTGAGGCCGCCGCTCAGAAAGAAGGACCCCTCTCATGAAAAGCACCCGAACCCGCCTCGAGCAGCTCGAAGCCCAGCGCGCCGCCGCCGACCAGGCCCGCACCGAACTCCTCCACCAGACGTACGAGGAAGTCAGCGGAACCTTCGCCGCCCTGTTCGAACGAGTCCTCGGCGCCCTCGACCTCACCGCCGCCCAGCACGAGCAGGCCCGCGCCCTGCTCGTTGACGAGCTCACGGCGCTCAAGGCCAGCAAGGAGCAGCAGTGACGGCCCCCCGGCGGCAGCCCTTCGCCTACCGGCTCGGCGCCGCCCTGGCCGTGCTGACCGGCCGCGCGCAGGTCTGCCGGTGCCCCACCACCGCCACTCCACCGGCCGCGCCCCGCACCCGGCCGGACCCGATGCTCATCGCCATCGGAATGGTCACCGAGAACCTGAGCGGGCAGTCGAACGCCGACACGATCAACTCCCTGCTCGCCGACTCCGCCCGCGAGGACATCCCCTACATCGCGTCCTCGCTCGCCATCCTCGCCGGGACGTTCGCCCGCTTCTGGGCGATGCACGACCCGTCAGGCCCGTCTGAGGTCCTGCGGTCCGTCGCGCTCGTCACCGCCGAGAAGGAGCACTGATGGAGCGGCAGGGAAGGCAGGAGACCGCGCGGCGCCTCGCCTCTGAAGGGAGGACGTTCAACGAGATCGCCGCCGCGCTGCGGGTCGACGCCGAGCGGGTCGCGGCGTGGCTGAGGCCGGCCGAAGACGTCGAGCGGGCCGCCGCGCTGGCCGCACGCTCCCCGGCGCTCGGCCGTTGGATGACCGTGCTGCCCCGCCTGCTGGGCTCCAACATCGACCACGAGGAGCTGTACGGGTGGCCCGGCGGCCCGTTCGTGCGGATCGGCCAGGTGCCCGCGGTGCGGTTCGTGCGCCCCTCCCAGCGCATCACCCGGATCCCCGCATGGGCGGCGTGGCGCAAGCCCCATGAGGTCGTCGGCGAGTCCGAGCGCGGCGCGCTGGCCTGCCCGCACTGCGGCCAGTGGCGGACGATCGCCGAGCTGACGACGCCAGACAACACGTGCCCGATCGGCCTCATGCCGCGGCCCGGCGCGCTGCTGCCCGTCGAGGGGTGGCGATGAACAGAGACGGGCCGGTCGCGGTCAGGCTCGGTGACGCCGTCGTGCTCCACCCTCGCGGCATCGCAGTCGTCCAGGCGGCGCTGAAGGACGCGCGGGCGCATCGGGAGCCGTCCGCGCGGGCCTTCAATGCCGCTGTCGATGAGATGCACCGCGCGCTGACCGGCCGTGTGGGAGCGCCCCGCCCCGGACGTGAGCCCATCGCCACGCGCATCGACGAGGGGATCGTGCTGCTGCACCCCCGGACGGGTGTCGAGGCTGCGATGACGGCACTGAAGCTGCAGATCCGCCGCGGCTACCGCAACGGCACCCGCACCCTCACACAGGCAGGAGCGCAGGTGTACGGCCACCTGGACGCCGCCCTGCGCTATGGGGAGATGTCGCGACCTGGACACGTCCAACTCCTTTTGGACGTATTCGCCCATGCTTCCGGCCAGCCCCCGATCGGGGGCGAGGCTCTGACCGCGAGCGAGGCCGCAATGCTGCTGGGCACCAGCCACCGGACGGTGAACCGGATGTGCAGCAGTGGACGACTGCCGGCGCAGCTCATCGGCGGACGCTGGCTGATCAGCGCCCCAGACGTGGCCAGAGCCGCCGATGAGCGGAGGCTGCAGCGTGGGATTCAAGCCAGCGAGGGCGCGGCGTAGCGGCGAGACGGTCGCTGCGTGGCTGCTCGCCACCAGGCGCGTTGGTGACTGGGAGACCGCCCGGTCCTATGAACAACAGGTCGCCGCGGGCACCTGCTCCGAAGCGGTCCTCGCCAACCTCGTCTCCGTCTTCTTCGACGGGAAGCCGGAGATCGACCCGAAGACGGCGCCCGCCCGTAGGGAGTCGGCCAGCCGCCCCGCTGCTGCGGCTGCTCGCCCGGTACGGGCCGCGGCCGCGGCCGGAGATCCCGTCTATGACTGGATGGCTAGCGCGTTCGGAGGTACGACCGCAGATCAGCTGTACGCCGAGATGGTGACTCAGAGGGTCCTTCCGCAGATGTTCCCCGGCGGTCCGGACGGCGGGAAGCTGCCGCTGGCCACCGCCTCCGGCCTTGATCCGGCGGCGATGAAGAACTCGGTGCTGTGGACGCGGCGCGGTATCGCCGCCGAACCGGTGCTGGCCAGGGCCGTCGAGTTCAACGAGATGGCCCAGAACGACGATGACGCGCAGTTTCTCCGCCTCGAGACGAGCATCGTGCGGGCGTGGGAGGGCTTCGAGCTGGAGATAAGGTCCGCGGTCTCGATGGTGAGCCAAGCCGTGACCGCGCGGGCGAACGATGCTTACTACGACCAGCAGATCCAGCAGCAGAGGCGGGCTGCGGCCGCCGCAGCGTCCGCTTCCGAGGAAGAGCAGTACGCCCGGCTCTTCGAGGGCAGCATCGAGAACAGGCGGGCCGCAGAGGCCGCCGCGCGGCGGAACCGCCCCTCGCGCACCGGGTGGTTCTGAGATGAGGACGGGCCCGGCCTCGCCCAAGCGCGGGGCGTCAAAGTCACCCGCCCGCCCGACGAGCCAGTACGCGGCGGGGCGGGATCCAAGGTCTCTGCCCGGGTTCACCTTTCGGCCCATCGTGCAGAATCCTGCGCTCCGAGCAGGCGAGCCGGGCCCGCTGTGCCCCGAGCCGACCGTGCGAGGGGGCGTGTATGCCTGACTCGCCCCCCGTCCGGCTGCCCACCGTGCCAGCCACGCCCGCACTGGCCCAGGTGGCGAGCGTCGAGCTGATGCACACCGGCACCTGGAACCTGTCGACCGGCCCCGCCACCTTCACCCCGGACGATCTGCGCCAGGCCGTCGCCGCCCTCGACTGCCCCGCGGTGCGGCGGCCCGTCCTCAAACTCGGCCACGACGAACCCGACCCCGGCGAGGACAAGCAGCGCTGGGACGGCGAACCGGCGGTCGGCTGGGTGTCGAACCTCGCCGTCGCTGAGAGCGGCTGCACCCTCGTCGGGGACTACGTGGGGATGCCCGGTTGGCTCGGCGACATCATCGCCTCCGCCTACCCGGATCGCAGCATCGAGGGCTGGTACGACTTCCGCTGCCAGCTCAACCACGTGCACCCGTTCGTTTTGACGGCGGTGGCGTTGCTGGGTGTGACGCCGCCGGGGATCGGCACTCTCCAGTCCCTTCAGGACGTCGCCACTCTCTACGGCGTTGCCGCGGCGGCTGATGCCCCGCCGAGTCAGACGTTCGCTGTCCGCATCTCAGCGACCTCTAGGCGGCCTCGGCCGTCCGGCGCGGGCCAGGTGGACCACGTGCTTCTACGCAAGGCGTTGGGACTGGCTGCATCCGCACCTCAGGCCGACGTGCGGGCCGCGCTCGCCGAGTACTGGCCTCCGGTCAAGCCCCGGAAGCCGGACCTTCCGCCCGGGGTCGCCCTCATCGACACCAGCGCGCTGCAGGCTCTCAGAGCCGCGGCCGCCAAGCACCGATCCGGTTACGGAGGCATCGGGTGATGTCCGCAAAGACCAGGAGGAAGAGGCGTCAAGACCGCCCGCGAACGCTCTGGCCCCGGGCGCGCCGTCAGGAAGGCGCCCGGGGCCGGAGGTCTTGGGGGATCTTCTCGCCGCCGCTTCATGCCCGGTCACGCGAACACCAGCCGCTCCAGCCAGGTCCCGTGCTGCTTGATGAACTCCTCGTGCGCCTCCTCGACCCCGTACGCGCGGGCCAGGAGGTCATCGAGGTCGTCGGCCGCCATGGCGTAGCAGCGGGCACGGGCCATGTACAGCGCGTACTCCGGGCCCATGGCTTGGCCGTCCTCGGTGTTATCCACGACCGCCCGGTAGTTCGCCGCCACGGCTTGGGCCACGAGTTCATCGCGCTGGGCGCGGATCAGCAGGACCAGCCGCAGCCCCAGGGTCGGATCCGGGGCGTCAGGGAGGGGGAACGCCGGACGCTGTAGGGACCAGGCGAGCTGCTCGGCCATCGCCCGAAGCCTCTCGGGGGCTTCGCTGGTCTGCCTCTCCTGCTGGTCCCACAGGTCCAGCTCCCCCATG
>JAFACJ010000233.1 GCA_023425615.1 Actinomycetes bacterium | reverse complement strand
GCCACCGGGTTGGACGGCTCCCGTACGCCGGTCTCCGAGTCCCAGCTCTCCAGTCCGCTGAAGACGATGATGTCGCCGCGGGTGATGTCCCGCATCCGGTAGACGAGCTTGTTGACCAGGACCCGGTCGCCGATCTGGAGGGTGTTCTCCATCGACGCGGACGGGATGTAGAACGCCTGGACGACGAACGCCTTGATCACCAGGGCGAGGACCAGCGCCACCCCGATGAGGACCGGCAGTTCACGCCAGAACGAGCCCTGCTTGCCCGTCCCGCCCTTGCGCCGCCCGGACCCGCGTTCGGCCTCGGCCTCGGGCTCCGGCTCGGCCGTCTCCGGCTCGACCCGCTCTTCGGGTGCCGGTCCCTCGGTCTCCGAACGCACTTCTCTCCGATCCTCCGCAGGTGCGCGCCGTTCGGCCCCGTCGCCGTACCGCTCGCCCTCGTCGTCGCTCATCAAGGCACGAGCCTAGCGCCGCTCACCTGCCCACGAAGATCGAGGAAGGGTCCAGAGTCTCCAACAAGATCTCCAAGAACGCCGTACGCCCGGTCCGCGGGGACCGGGCGCAGGAGCGGGGCTCTCGCTGGTCGAACCCTTAGAAGTCGCGCTTCTCCTTGATGCGGGCGGCCTTGCCCCGCAGGTTGCGCAGGTAGTAGAGCTTGGCGCGGCGCACGTCACCGCGGATGGTGACCTCGAGCTTCTCGATGGCCGGGAGGTTCAGCGGGAAGGTGCGCTCCACGCCGTAGCCGCCCTTGCTGACCTTGCGGACGGTGAAGGTCTCGCGGGCGCCGCCGCCCTGGCGCCGGATGACGACGCCTTCGAAGACCTGGATACGGCTGACCTTGCCCTCGGTGATCCGCACGTGCACCTTGACGGTGTCACCGGGGCGGAAGCTCGGGAGGTCCGACCGCAGCGCGGCCTTCTCGATCTCCTGGATCAGGGTGTGCATGACTGTCCTCGCTAAATTCGCCAGGCCCTGAGAGGCCCCAGGGTGAAGAAGGGGGGCGTCAGGCCGGGATTGAAGAGCCGCGCGTCTCGAACGCGGACGCTCTAGTCTGCCATAGGACCGGGATGCTCGGCCAAATCGAGCGACTCCAGCAGCCTGCGGTCGTGCTCGTCGAGGTCCCGCGGGTCCAGCCCGGCCAGCAGGTCGGGGCGCAGGGCCGCGGTGCGGCGCAGTGCCTCATCGCGCCGCCAGCGCGCGATCCGCCCGTGGTGGCCCGAGGTCAGCACCTGGGGCACCGCCAGGTCCCGCCACACCGGCGGCTTGGTGTAGACGGGGCCTTCCACCAGGTTCTCCATCCGGCCGGGGGCGAAGGAGTCGTCGCTCACCGACTCGGCGTTGCCCAGCACCCCGGGCACCAGCCTGCTGATCGCCTCGATCATGACGAGTACCGCGACCTCGCCGCCGGCCAGCACATAGTCGCCGATGCTCAGTTCGTCGACCTCGACCACGGACGCGTAGTGCGCCATGACGCGCGAGTCGATGCCTTCGTACCTGCCGCAGGCGAACACCAGATGGGGGGAGGACGCCAGTTCACCGGCGACCGGCTGGGTGAAGGGCCGCCCGGACGGGGTGGGCCCCACCAGCCGGGCTCCGGGCGTCAGGACGTCGTCCAGCGCCTGCCCCCACGGTTCGGGCTTCATGACCATGCCGGGCCCGCCGCCGTAGGGGGTGTCGTCCACGGTCCGGTGCCGGTCGTATGCCCAGTCGCGCAGGTCGTGGACGCCGAAGGAGAGCAGTCCCCTGTCGCGGGCCTTGCCCAGCAGGGACGCCGAGAGCGGAGTGAAGTACTCCGGGAAGATCGTGATGATGTCGAAGCGCATGGGAGGTGGCTTTAGTCGAAGAGCCCGCCGGGCGGGTCGACCACCAGCCGGCCGCCTTCGAGGTCCACTTCGGGCACGATCGCCGCCACGAACGGTATCAGCCGCTCACCCTGCGGAGTGCGTACCACCAGGAGGTCCTGGGCGTGGTGCAGGATGTCCTCCAGGACACCGACCTGCTCGCCCCCGGTGGTGATGACCTTCAGCCCGATGAGCTGGTGGTCGTGGAAGTCGTCCGGATCGGACGAGGGGAGGATCTCCGAGGAGTCGATCACCAGCCAGGTGCCGCGCAGCTCCTCGGCGCGGTTGCGATCGGCGACCCCGGTGAAGCGGACGACGAGCCTGCCGCTGTGCCAGCGGGCGGCGCCGACCGTCAGGGGACCGGCCGCCGCGGGATCCGTGGCGAGCGTCGACCCCGGCGCGAACCGGGTGTCGGCGTCATCGGTGCGCACGTCGACGGTGACGTCGCCGCGGATCCCGTGCGGTTTGCCGATGCGGCCCACTACCAGTTGCACTGGTCAGCGGACCTCGTTGACGTCGAGCAGGTCCACCCGGACATAGCGGCCCCCGGAGAGGGCGCCCATGACCGTGCGGAGGGCCTTGGCGGTACGACCGCTGCGGCCGATGACCTTGCCGAGGTCCTCGGGGTGCACCCGCACCTCCAGGACCCGGCCACCACGGATCCGCTTGGCGTGCACCCGGACGTCGTCCGGGTGCTCCACGATGCCGCGCACCAAGTGCTCGAGCGCTTCTTCGAGCACTTAGGCCTCGCTCGGGGCTTCGGTCTCGGCGGCCTCGTCGGCCTTGGGCTCGGCCTTCTTCTTGGCCTTGGGCGTGGTGGCGGCACCGCCCTCGATACCGGCGGCCTCCTTGGCCGCGGCGGCGAACGCCTCGGCCTTGTCGGGCTTGGGGGCGGCGGTCTTCAGCGTGCCCTCGGCGCCCGGCTGGCCCTTGAACTTCTGCCAGTCACCGGTGATCTTGAACAGCTTCTCGACGGACTCGGTCGGCTGGGCGCCGACGCCGAGCCAGTACTGCGCCCGCTCGGAGTCGACCTCAATGAGCGAGGGCTCCGCCTTGGGGTGGTACTTGCCGATCTCCTCGATCGCCCGGCCGTCCCGCTTGGTGCGGGCGTCGGCGACGACGATGCGGTACTGCGCGCCACGGATCTTGCCGAGACGCTTGAGCTTGATCTTGACTGCCACGGGTGTGGTAACTCCGGTTTCAGTAACAGGAGAACAGCTTCCGCCCGGGTGGGGACCGGACCGGGCTGCTCGGATGGACTCCGGGCGTCAGAGCGAGAGAGGGCGCCTCACGTACCGGGTTTCCAGTCGTCCATTCTGCCAGATCCCCGTGACTACTCCGTCACGCCGCTCCGCATACACCCGGTGTCCGATCGGGCACCAGGCGCGATCGGCCGGACGGATGGTACGACGCGGGTGGATCAGTGCTTCTTGCCGAAGTCGCCGAGGTCGGGCATCTGGAATCCGGGCGGAAGCTGTCCGGGCAGGCCGCCGCCGAACGCGGGGGGCAGACCGCCCTGCTGCTGCGGCTGCTGCTCCTCGCCCTTGGCCGCCGGGCCCAGCGCGCGCTTGCGCGGGTCGCCCGAGCGCTGCTTGCCCTTCTTGGCCTTGACCTGCTTCGGCGCCTTGCGCCGGGTGCCGGGCATCCCGGGGATGCCCATCCCGCCGGCCATGGCCCGCATCATCTTCTGCGCCTGGAAGAACCGGGTGACCAGGGAGTTGACCTCGCCGACGGTGACGCCCGAGCCCTTGGCGATACGGGCGCGGCGCGAACCGTTGATGATCTTCGGTTCGGCGCGCTCCCCCGGGGTCATGGATCTGATGATCGCGGCGACCCGGTCGAGGTCCTTGTCGTCGATCTGGTCGATCTGCTGCCGCATCTGCCCCATGCCGGGCAGCATGCCGAGCAGGTTCCCGATCGGGCCCATCTTGCGGATCATCATCATCTGGTCGAGGAAGTCCTCCAGCGTGAAGTCCTCGCCCGACGCGAGCTTGCCGGCCATCTTGGCCGTCTGCTCCTCGTCGAACGTGCGCTGGGCCTGCTCGATCAGGGTGAGGATGTCGCCCATGTCCAGGATCCGGCCGGCCAT
>JAFACJ010000222.1 GCA_023425615.1 Actinomycetes bacterium | reverse complement strand
CCTCGAGGAGGGAGACGTCGAAGGTGCCGCCACCGAGGTCGAAGACCAGGATGGTGGCCTCGCTCTCCTTCTCCAGGTGGTAGGCGAGCGCGGCGGACGTCGGCTCGTTGATGATCCGCAGGACGTTGAGTCCCGCGATCTGGCCGGCCTCCTTGGTGGACTGCCGCTGGTGGTCGCTGAAGTAGGCGGGGACGGTGATCACCGCGTCGGTGACCGTCTCGCCCAGGTAGGCCTCGGCGTCTCGCTTGAGCTTCTGCAGCACGAACGCGCTGATCTGCTGCGGGGTGAAGTCCTTGCCGTCGATACCGATCTTCCAGTCGGTACCGATCTCACGCTTGACCGACCGGATGGTCCGGTCGACGTTGGTGACGGCCTGACGCTTGGCGACCTCGCCGACGAGAACCTCGCCGTTCTTGGCGAAGGCGACGACGGACGGCGTGGTCCGCGACCCCTCCGCGTTTGCGATCACGGTGGGCTCGCCGCCCTCCAGAATCGCGACGACCGAGTTGGTCGTCCCGAGGTCGATACCGACCGCACGTGCCATCGTCAGAATCCTCCGTTGTGTGTCGGGCTTGAAAGATCTGCTGCCCCAAGGATGCCCTGCGGGTAGATCCTTGTCAAATCACTTGAGTCGAGCAGACTCAACTTTTTTGCCGAGCTACCGGCAGAACGGTTGAGCGGCTCAGGAGATTCCCGAAATGTAGTGCCAGATGAGGTGGGATGTAACACCGGGCTCCGGCCGGCCACTACCCGGTGTCAGAGCCGACCGGACGAGGGGGTGGAGGCGTGTGAAGGACGATCATCAACGCTTCACCGACATGTACGACGAGTGCCGTCAGCGGGTGTGGGCCTACGTGGTGAGCCGGGCGGGGCGGCAGGTGGCGGACGAGGTGGTCAGCGAGACCTTCGCCATCGCCTGGAGGCGGCTGGACGACATGCCGCCGAACGCCCTGCCGTGGCTGATCGGCGTCGCCCGCAACGTGCTGCGCGACAACATCAGGGCGCAGGCCCGCCGCGACTCCCTGCACGCCGAGCTGAAGGCGTGGACCGAAGGCGACCCGGCCGAACAGGTCGCCGAACGGCTGGAGGTGCTGCGGGCACTGGCCGCCCTGTCGGAGGACGACCGGGAGCTGCTCCTGCTCGTCGCCTGGCAGGACCTGTCGGTGAAGGACGCCGCCGCGGTCGTCGGCTGCGGCCAGACGGCCTTCCGGGTGCGGCTGCACCGCGCCCGCAAACGCCTCACGCAAGCCCTGGAGGAACCCGCGCGGGTGGCTCCCCGGGTCCGGATCCCCACTCAGGAGTGGTCATGAGATCGATCGAAGAGATTCGTGCGGCACGGCCCGCGCACCTGGACACGCCCACCGACGCGAAAACGCGTGCACAGGAGCTGAACTACGCCTTCTCCCAGCCCCGGCAGGAGGCGCCACGGCGTCGTCTCCGGCCCGTCTGGGGTCTGGGACTGGCGGGAGCCGCGACGGCCGTGGCGGTGGCCGTGGCGGTCTCCGCGACGCAGGAGAGCCCGCCGTCCTCGCCCGTCACGTCCCCGGCGTCCCCCGCCTCCATCACCTTGGACGCGCGTACGGTCCTGCTGGCCGCCGCGTCACAGGCGGAGGCGCAGCCGGAGAACACGGGGAATTGGTGGTACTCCACCTCCGTCCAGCGCTCCTTGCTGCCCGTCAAAGGCGACCCCTCGTACACCGTCTACGAGATGAGCAAGTCCGAGATGTGGACGCCGTTCGCTCCCAGAGGAGAGCAGGTCGGCCGACGGCAATCCCTGGGATTCGCCTTCCCGAACCCGCAGGACGAGGCCGCGTGGAAGCAGGCGGGCTCACCGACGACCGTCGTGGCCGAAGTCGGGAGGAAGCCCGGTGGCATCCAGCTGTCCAAGGAGCCGAAGGACCCCGAGATCAGCCGGAGCCCCCTGGTGGACGGGGACAAGGTCTTCTGGCTCGGCAAGAACGTCACGATGAGGGACCTCATGTCCCTGCCGGACGACCCGAAGCGGCTCAAGGCGTGGCTTCTGCGTTCTTACGGCGGGCACGACACCGAGGCCGAAGGCATCCCCATGTCGTCGGAAGCCTGGCTGTACCGGGTCGCCACCGGGCTGATCGCCGACATGCCGGTGCGTCCGAAGGTCCGCGGAGCGGCGTTCCGGATGCTCGCGGAGCTGAAGACCGTCTCGGTGGTGGAGAACGTCAAGGACATGGAAGGCCGTACGGGCACCGCCGTGACGATGAAGGAGAAAGCGGGGGGCACCGTCCTCAACCGCCTCCTGTTCGACAGGGAGACGGGCCACGCCCTCCAGACGGACAGCGTGATCATCGAGCCGGGAGGCTATCAGAAGGGTCTGCCCGCGGGTTCTCTGTGGAACATAGTGACGATCACCACGTCCGAATGGGTGGACGAGAACCCGTAAGGTCGAAAGGAACGGGCCCGACACCTCTCGGGGGGGTAGGGGTCGGGCCCGTTCGTTCATGGGTGACTACAGGGTCTTGTGGCGGACCAGCCAGTTCCAGCTCGCCTTGTTGGTGCCAGAGGCGGTCGGGAGCTTGAAGCGGTCGTTGACGGCGAGGTCGATGAGGCCGCCGGGGATGAGGCCGCAACCCGACGCCTTGGGCAGGGCGAAGGCGTTATCCGTCGTCCACACCTTGAGCATGAGCAGGTTGTCGCGCAGTTCGGGCAGGGCCAGGCCGATCACCGGCTTGAGGACGATCGGCGCGGAGGCGGTGCCCACCCAGCAGTTGTTCGACAGCAGCGGGTGCGTGAAGCGGAACCTGACCCCGAACTCCTTGGGCATGGTGTTGCCGGGGACGATCTGGCCGGTCGCCTCGATCTTCACCTTGGTCCCGGTGAGGTCCTGGGTGTAGATGCCGGTGCCGGGCAGCGGGGTCTGGATGCTCAGCTCACCGCCGGTGAGGGCGCCGAGCTTGGCGACCGCGGTGCCGTCGTTCAGCTTGCCCTGCGCGGTGACGAGCTGGAGCGGCGAGTCGACCTTCACCCGCACGGAGCCGATGTCGATGGTGCCGTCCATGACGGTCGCCGCGTAGCAGGTCCACGACTTGGCGTCGGCGGGCTTGGCGGGGCAGGCGGCGAAGTCGGCCTCGGAGGGGGTGTAGGCGTTCTCGGCCGACGCCGGTGCGGAGGCGAGGCCGAGGGAGGCGAGGACCGCCGCGGCGCCGACCGCGGTACGGCGCAGAAGGTGCTTCATCGGAGGGGCTCCTGATGCCGGAGGGGGGTGGGCGGAAGGAGAGTAACCCTTCACTTATTGAGACGTGAAGACGCTTCTGATAACGATCAGTACGTCTTGTGGCGGACGGCCCAGACGAAGTCGGCGGAGTTGTTACCGGCCGCGGAAGGCAGCCCGAGCAGGTCGTCGGGGTGGCCGAGCAGCGGATAGGCGTTGCAGCCGGTGGACGCCGGCAGGGCGAAGGACTTCTCGTTCGCCCACACCTTGGCCATCGGGGTCAGCCAGAACAGCCAGGGCAGCGAGACGTTGATCTTCGGCTTGAAGACGATCGGGGCGGCGTCCGTGCCGATGGTGCAGTTGTCGCCGAGCAGCCCGCCGGGGCTCCAGAGCTGGAACCTCACCTTGAACTCGTCGGGCTCGTCGCCGTTCAGGCCGACGCCCACGAACCTGCCCTCGATCTCCGGCAGGGTGGACAGGATGCTCTTGGTGCCGGGGATGACCGTCACGACCTTGAAGTTCTGCGGCTGGCGCACACCGCCGAACGCGGCGATCGCGGTGCCGTCGGCGCGCTCGCCCTCCGCGGAGGTGATCCGCATCGGCTTGTCGATGAGGATGCGGATGTACTTCCTGCTGCCGAGGGTGAAGCCGCCCTCCAGCGCGGTGGAGACGTAGCAGGTCCACTTCACGGCGTCGGCGGGCTTGGCGGGGCAGTCGGCGAAGTCGGCGGGGGTGGGGACGTAGGACATCTCCGCGCTGGCGGGGGCCTGGGTGAGGCCGAGGGTGACGGCGAGGGTGCCGAGGACGACGGCGGTACGACGGAATCTCATGCGGGCGCTCCTAGAAGGTCTTGTGGCGGATCGCCCACGTGGCGTCGAAGTGGTTGCTGGTGGCGTTGGCGGCGCCGATCAGCGTGTTGACCAGGGGGCTCTGGCAGCCGGTCGCCCAGTCGATGGCGAACACGTCGTCGTAGACCTTGGTCTTGACCATCAGCAGGCCGCCGATGAGCACCGGCAGCGACCACTGGGTGCGCGGCGCGATGACGACGGGCGCGGCGTCGGAGCCGATCCAGCAGTTGTCGCCCAGGCCGTCGCCGATGATGCGGGCCTTCAGGCCGATCTGCGCCGGGTACAGGGCGCCGGGGGAGGCGTAGCCGGTCGAGGCGATCTGCACCTTCCAGCCGGTGGGGTCGGGGATCTCCAGCGGGGTGCCGAGGACCCCGCTGACGAACGGCATGGGCTCGGCGCGCAGCGAGCCGACCTGGGCGATCTTCTGCCCGTTCACCTTGCCCTGCGCGACGGTGAGCCGCACGGCGTGGTTGACGCGCACCTTCATGTTCTTGAGCCGGAACTGCCCG
The DNA here is from genome assembly GCA_023425615.1 of Actinomycetes bacterium. GTDB lineage: Bacteria > Actinomycetota > Actinomycetes > Streptosporangiales > Streptosporangiaceae > Actinocorallia. The sequence goes on along the minus strand of JAFACJ010000222.1, from coordinate 2,139 downwards.
TCGAGCGCGGTCATGACGAAGCACGTCCAGTCCGAGGCGCCCGCGGGTCTGGCGGGGCAGTCGGCGAAGTCGTCGTCGGAGGGGGTGTAGGGGTTGGCGGCGGACGCCGGTGCGGAGGCGAGGCCGAGGGAGAGAGCCAGAGTGGCGATGCCGGCCATGGCGGCTGTGACGACACGGCGCATGACTTGCTCCTTGGGGGGTGGAGACCGGAGAGGCCGCGCCTGCCTCATGGTGTTCGTGAGAGTAACCTCACAAATCAGTCATTCCAAGATCTGTTGTGTCACGAACTAGAAACGCGGGGTACCCCTAACGAAGATCAGTTGGCGGTGGGCGACTCGACCTATAAGTTACTCGCCGGTACAATCGGGGGCCCCATGTCATGACAGCCTGTAGCGAGCCCTACGCTTCAGCAGATGGCCGTACCTCAGGAGGACGGAACAGATGTTCTGGCTCACGTTGATAATCGGGCTCGCCGGAACGGCGGTTGCTCTCGCACTCGCCGGCAAGCGAGTGCTCTTTCTAGCCAAGCTCGCCAAGAGCGGGCAACCCGCCCCCGTCCGGGTCGCCAGCGTCAAGCGCGACCCCAAGGGTGACGTCGAAGGTCAGGTGACCGAGGTCCTCGGGCAGCGCAAGCTGCTCAAGTGGACCATCCCGGGCCTCGCCCACTTCTTCGTCATGTGGGCGTTCTTCCTGCTGGCGACGGTCTACCTCGAAGCCGGTGTCGCCCTGCTCTTCGGCCTCGACGCGCACATCCCCGGCCTGCAGACCTGGGGCCCGATCGGGTTCGTCCAGGACCTCATCGCCATCATGTGCACCCTGGGCCTGATCACGTTCACCGCCATCCGGATCAAGAACGCCCCGTCCAAGCTGGGCCGCAAGTCACGGTTCAAGGGCTCGCATCTCGGCGGCGCCTGGCTCATCCTGTTCATGATCTTCAATGTGATCTGGACCATGTTCTTCTTCCGCGGCGCCGAGGCCGCCTCGGGGAACCTCGCCTACGGCAAGGCCGCGTTCGCGTCGTGGTTCTTCCGCCGGCCGTTCGAGGGCCTGTCCCACGACACGCTGGAGATCATCGAGTCCGTCGGCCTGCTCCTGCACATCGGCGTCGCGCTGGCGTTCCTCGTCATCGTGGTGAACTCCAAGCACCTGCACATCTTCCTCGCGCCGCTGAACGTCATGTTCAAGCGCCGCCCCGACGGCCTGGGCGCGGCCCAGCCGGTGATGTCGAACGGCAAGGTGCTGGACTTCGAGGAGGCCGACCCCGACGAGGACCTCTTCGGCCGCTCCCGGATCGAGGACTTCACCTGGAAGGGCTTCCTGGACTTCGCGACCTGCACCGAGTGCGGCCGCTGCCAGTCCCAGTGCCCCGCCTGGAACACCGAGAAGCCGCTGTCGCCCAAGATGGTCATCCTGGAGCTGCGCGACCACGCCTTCCACAAGGCCCCCTACATCCTGGCCACCGACGAGCAGAAGGCCGCCTTCACCGACGAGCAGAAGCTCGCCATGGAGGTCGACAAGCCGCTCGTCGGCGAGGACGGCGTCATCCACCCCGACGTCCTGTGGTCCTGCACCAACTGCGGCGCCTGCGTCGAGCAGTGCCCCGTCGACATCGAGCACATCGACCACATCCTGGACATGCGCCGCTACCAGGCCATGATCGAGTCGTCCTTCCCGTCCGAGGCCGGCGTCATGCTGAAGAACCTCGAGAACAAGGGCAACCCGTGGGGCATGGGCGAGATGAAGCGCCTCGAGTGGATCGAGGAGCTGGACTTCGAGGTCGAGGTCATCGACGAGAAGATCCCCGAGGACGCCGAGTACCTGTTCTGGGTCGGCTGCGCCGGCGCCCTGGAGGACCGCGCCAAGAAGACCACCAAGGCCGTCGCCGAGCTGCTGCACATCGCGGGCGTCAAGTTCGCGGTGCTCGGCCCGATGGAGGCGTGCACCGGTGACCCGGCCCGCCGCCTCGGCATGGAGTACCTCTTCCAGGGCATGGCGCAGCAGAACGTCGAGACCCTGAACGAGGCGGGCGTCAAGAAGATCGTCGCCACCTGCCCGCACTGCTTCAACACCCTGGCCAACGAGTACCCGCAGGTTGGCGGCCACTACGAGGTCGTACACCACACCCAGCTGCTGGCCGAC
>JAFACJ010000208.1 GCA_023425615.1 Actinomycetes bacterium | reverse complement strand
CCCGGTGGCGCCGCCGCCACCGTCACCGGCTACGAGGTCGCGATCGGCGCTCCGGGCGCCGCGCCCGGCGGGCTGGCCTGGACGGCGACCGCCAAGCGGTCGCACACCTTCCGCGGCCTGGAGCCCGGCGCGTACCGGCTGTGGGTCAGGGCGGTCAACGGCGCGGGCAAGAAGGGCGAGGCCGCCTCGGTCAACGCCACGCCCGGCGTCCCCAAGATCAAGGGTTTCGCCAGGACGCTCAACGGCGGCGAGTGGAGCGCCGGCCATGTGCAGGGCATCGCGGTCGACCGCAAGAAGAAGCGCGTCTACTACTCCTTCACCACGCTGCTGGTGAAGACCGACTTCGAGGGCAACGTGCTGGGCACGCTCGGCGGGTTCACCGGCCACCTCGGCGACCTTGACTTCAACGAGAAGGACGGCCGTGTCTACGGCTCCTTGGAGTACAAGGAGCAGAAGGCCTTCTACATCGCCGTCATCGATGTGGATGAGCTGGAGAGGGTGGGCATGGAGGGCCAGAACTCCGCGGTCTTCCAGACGGTCTATCTCAACGAGGTCGTCGCCGACTACACCGCCGACATGAACGGCGATGGTGTCTTCGACGGCAACGTCGGCAACACTCCCGACCACCGGTACGGCAGCAGCGGTATCGACGGTGTGTCCTTCGGGCCGAGGTTCGGCTCCACCGGTGGTGCGGATTATCTGACCGTCGCCTACGGCGTCTATGCCAATGCGAACCGGACGGACAACGACCACCAGGTCCTGCTCCAGTACGACATCAAGGACTGGCGCCGGTACGCCCGTCCGCTCAGTGAGGCGGCTCCGCACACCAGCGGTCCGGCGAAGGTGTCGGGCAAGTACTTCGTCTTCACCGGCAACACCAACTACGGGGTGCAGAACCTGGAGTACGACGAGGCTCTGGAGCGCTGGTTCCTGGGCGTCTACAAGGGTTCCAAGCCGGCGTACCCGAACTACACGATGTTCGCGGTGGACGCGGCTGCCAAGCCGGTCATGGGTGAGCTGGCCGGGACGGGCGGGGACGGGGGTCTGCTGCTCGCGCTCGCCGATGACGGCCTGGCCGATGCGGCGACCGGTGTCCGCGGCTGGAACCAGAAGGCCGACGTGGGTGTGGAGTCCCTTGGCGGCGGCCTGTTCTATCTGGCCAAGGACGGTTCGAGGAACGGCCGTCAGACCGCTGACCTCACTTTGAGCCGCTGGACGGGGGATGCGGCGGCTCCGTTCGCGCCGGTGAGCGGTGAGGCCGATCTGCTGCGGGCTCCGGTCTTCACCTCGGCGGTGCCGGCCGGTGCCGTTCAGGGTGAGCGGTACCGGCATGTGTTCACGGCCTCGGGGCTGCCTCGCGCGTCCTTCGAGGTGGGTGCGGGCGGGCTTCCTCAGGGGCTGTCGCTCGATCGGCGTTCGGGGGTTCTGTCTGGTGTGCCCGGTCGTTCGGGTGTCTTCTCCTTCACGGTGAGGGCCGTCAACGCCGCGGGTTCGGCGGAGCAGGCGGTCGTGCTGCGGGTGGAGGTTCCCCGGCGCGGTCGTTGATCCCGCGCTCCGGCGGTCTCCTTGGCGTCGTGGCGCCGGGAGGCCGCCGGTCGGGGTTCTCGTGTGCTTCTCCCCCGGGTTTCGCCTCCAGGTGGATAATGCACATTATGTTAAGTAAGAGTTTTCGATCATGGTTTGACGGCGACGCCGCAGTAGGCGGTGACCTCCGGGGGCTCCCCGAACGGCGTCGCCTCCGGGCGCCAGCGCGAGACCGAGACCACGCCGGGCTCCAGCAGGTCCAGGCCGTGGAAGAAGGCGGCGATCTGGTCGGGTGTGCGCAGCCGGTAGGGGTCTCCGGCCTCGGCGCGGGTGCGCTCGGCCTCGGCGGCGGCCTCGGGGTCGACGGCGTTGGTGCCGTCCTCCACGACCACGTGGCTGCCGGACGGCAGGGCGGCGACGAGCCGGTCGCGGACGGACATCGCCTCCGCGTGGTCCCAGACGTTGCCGAGGATGCCCAGCATCATCAGGCCGATGGGGCGTGAGAAGTCCAGGGTCGCGGCGGCGCGGCGCAGGATGTCCTCGGGGTCGCGGACGTCGGCGTCGAGGTAGGCGCAGGAGCCCTCGGGGGTGCTGGTCAGCAGGGCGCGGGCGTGCGCCAGGACCAGGGGGTCGTTGTCGACGTAGACGATCCGGCAGGAGGGGTCGACGCGCTGGGCGACCTCGTGGGTGTTGTCGACGGTGGGCAGTCCGGTGCCGATGTCGAGGAACTGGGTGATGCCCCGCTCCCCCGCCAGGAGGCGGACGGCGCGGCCGAGGAAGGCGCGGGAGTGCCGGGCGACGTCCACGATGCCGGGGTACGCCTGGCGGACCTGCTCGCCGACCTCGCGGTCGACGGGGTAGTTGTCCTTGCCTCCGAGCCAGTAGTTCCACACCCGCGCCGAGTGCGGGGTGGTCGTGTCGATGGCGGGGGCGTCCGGTTCTTCGGGGAATCGCAGCGTCACGGGAGTGTGCTTTCTGAGCGGGTGCACCGTCGGTTCTGACGGTTCTGATCTTTACCGCCACAGACCTCTCAATTCCAGATATTTGTGTAATTTTCACGATTGGAACCGATTGGTCGGGCTTTTGGGGTCGGCCCGAGTCCGTGGGAAGGTTGTCACAGCGCGTTCATCGGGCTCTGACCGCCGCGCAACGTCGGCGTTCGACACTGCGGGAGTAGGACGTTCACCGCGGGAGTGAGACGTTCGTCCTTCCGATGACCGGGAACAGTGGGATCCGCCGGCGCTCTCCGCCGCGGCCACTTACCGCATCGAGCAGGCGCGTTGGGGGCTCCGCACCGGCGCGGAGCCCCCGGCAGCCCCTTTCTCCCCTCTCCCCCGCCTTCTCCCGGCCCCGGCCGGCTCGACGGCTCGCCTCGCAGGGCCGGCGGCCGAGCACGGTCCGCGACTCGCAGCGATGGTCGTCGGCGAACGAGCCGGTCCACCCGGCCCCTTGGGAAGCGAGCAGTCGGACCCGCGGCGACCGTCCGGTGAAGGTCGGCCAGTCCGAAGTCACGGGGTTCCCGGTCTTGATGAACGTCGGCCAATCTGGGGTCACGGGTTACCGGTCTTAGCGAACGTCGTCCCATGGCTCAGCGACTGCCGCGACAGCCGGGCCTGGTCGGCGTTCAGACCGAGGATCAGTCGCCCCACGGCTCAGCATCTGCCACGGCAGCCGGGCCCGGTCGGCGTCCAGACCGAGGATCAGCGGGATTCCCCGCACCTTCTTGAACGGGATTCCCCGCACCTTCTTGAACAGGTAGAACAGCTCGGAAGAGCGGTAGTCCCCCAGCGGCATCAGCGGGTCGATGTTCGACAGCGGAGGCTTGGGACCGTCGAACTCGTACCGGTACACGCGCCGACCCGCGTTCGACGCCGCCGCCTGCGCGGCGAGCAGCGCGGGACAGGCGAAGGCGTCATCGGTGGTAGCGGCCGGGATGGCCGGGTCGGCGTTGCCCGCGGAGGCCGGCCGAAGGCGTCCCGTTAATACCGTAACGACAGGTCTACGAGATCGTTGACGAAGCCGCCGGCCACAGGGCCGAGCGCAACGCCGAGGCTCGCATGCCGACCGGTCTCGCCGCTGGTCGGAGCCTCGGCCTCGTCGGCCTCGGCAACCTGCCGTTGCAGTACTAAGCGTCCCGCGGCGCTTCCGACGAGGTGGCGGCGCGGCGTCGGGAGGAGAGGGTCGAGCCGCCGACGCCGAATGGGATCGAGCGGGTGCTCGGTGCGGCGGAGCCGATGTTCGAGCGGCACTTCACCGAGGCCACCGTGCGGCGTCTGACGGCCTTGTCGACCGAGGCCACCGCGCGGCACCTGACGGCCTTGTCGGTCGCCGAGGTGGAGGAATCGATCGTCGGCGAACGACCCGGGCGCTGATGCTCCGTCAGGCGAGATGCGTGGGTGGCGGGCGGGTGTTCCTGCAGGCCGGTGGACGTGTGCGGAGCCCTCCTTCTTCGGGATCAGGGGATGGGAAGACGGAGAGGCGCCGCGGTGTCGAGCGGATCCCGGTACGGCGGTGCGCTGAAGGAGGAAACGTTTGCAGTCATGTCTTGACATCGGAGTGCGCGAAACGGTCTTCTAGTCTCACGTTGCGAAACCGCGTTTCCTCCACCGAAACGTCGGGAGTGTGCTCGCTCGCATGCGGACCGATGGTGCGGCCGAGGGCCCGCGGCGTGCTTCCGTGCACGTCACCGTGACCTGCACGCAACAGAAGGAGCGGTTCATGTCGACCAGCCCGATGAAGACGAAGGGCCGCGGGGCACTGCGCGGCCTCACCCTCGGCGCCACCGCGATCGCGTTGGCCACCGTGGGGCTCGGCAGCACCCCCGCCTCGGCCAGCACCGGGACCGTGGCCTACGACTGCTACATCTTCTCCACCCATTTCGACTACAACGCCCGGATCACCATGAAGAGCTCGGGCTCGCGCTCCGTGGGCGACACGGTGAAGATCACCGCGGACCTCTCGTCGCTGCCCGGAGTGTCACCGGTCGCCGTCGACTCGTGGAAGACCACCGCCAAGTTCGCCATGTCGGGCGCCCAGAAGGCCTCCATCAACGCGACGGGGCCGAAGAAGAAGGGCCCGATCCCGGCCAAGGGCCGGATCCCGCTCGGGAAGCTGACCGGCAAGGTGCGGTTGTCGAAGCCGGGCAAGGTCACGCTGACCATGGGCAAGATCAAGATCACCGCGGCGGCGCTCGGCTCGTCCGTGACGATGACCTGCACGCCCAAGAAGAACAAGCCCCTGCCCAAGCTGCTGAAACTGACCGTCAAGCGCTAGATCGTTGATGTGAAATTCGGTGACGCCTGCGGGCATGGCGAAGGGCGCCCAGGATCGGTTTGTGAAGACTGAGCTGGACGCCCTTCTGACGGCACTCTACGTGCATCTGGATGATCATGTCCTGGGTTCGGCCGGACGTCGTGCCGGGCGGGGCAGGCCACGGGCGTTGACCGATGCGGAGTCGGTGTGCGTGGCGGTCGCGCAGGTGCTGTTGCGCTGTGACGCCGAGCGGTACTGGTTGCGGGTCGCCGCAGCCCGGATCGGGCACCTGTCCCCGCGGTTGCCGTCCGGAGAGGTCAGCCAGTACCGCAACGACAGGTCTACGAGACCATCGGCGAAGCCACTGGTCACAGGGCCGAGCGCAACGCCGAGGCTCGCACGCCGACCGGTGTCGCCGCTGGTCGGAGCCTCGGCCTCGGCAACCTGCCGTTGCGGTACTAGGGGTGCGTGGTATCCGGGGGCTGGGTGCCCAGGGCCACGGGGCCGGTCCAGGTCAGGTCGGGGACGTTGACGACGATGGCCTCCTGGGTGGTGCGGGCGATGACGACGAGCGCCTCGTTGCGGGGGTCGGGGTTCTCTTCGCGGTGGGGTACCCAGGGCGGGACGTAGATGTAGTCGCCGGGGCCGGTGCGCAGCCGGGTCTCCTCCCCCGTCGTCTCGTCGAGGAAGACGAATTCGGGGTTGCCGCTGACGATGTAGATGCCGGTCTCGGAGGCGCCGTGGTGGTGGTCGCCGGAGTTGGTGGAGGGTGCGACGAGGGTCTGGCCCATCCAGAGGCGGTCTGATCCGACGGTGGTGCCGGAGAGTGCCTCCAGGCGTCGCATGCCCGGGGTCTGGGCGGTGCGGCCGGACAGCAGCGTCGGAGTGATCTGGTGGAGCCTGCGGTGGAAGGCGTCCGGATGCGTCATGCCGATTCCCCTTACTTGACTTTTCCTACCGGTTTAATATATCTCTGGCGCCCTCCGGTGGAGTGTCCCCGGAGGGAGACGCGGGAGGCGGGATGGGACTGGAGACCCGGCGGACCGGGGCGCGGGATCCGGAGCGGGAGTGGAGGCTGTGGCGCGCGAGGCGGCTGCGGTGGGTGCGCGAGCCGTCGGGACCACTGGAGCTGACCGGTACGCACTGGGTGGAGACCGAGACCGTCGTCCCAGATGTGGCGGGGGTGTTCGTGCCCGAGGAGGGCGGGGTGCGGGTGAAGGCCACGGCCTCCGACGGGGTGGAGGTCGACGGCAGCCTGGTGGACGGTTCGGTGTTCCTCGCGCCGGGTGACGACGCGCTGGTGGACGGAGTCCGTCTGGTGGTGCTGGTACGGGACGGGGTGGCGGCGGTACGGGTGTATGACGCGCTGGCTCCGGCACGGTCTGCCTTCGAGGGCATCGAGGTCTTCGACTATGACCCCCACTGGGTGCTTCCCGCATCTTTCACCCCCTATGAACGGGACCGGGTGGAGGCGGTCGACACCGCCGACGGGGCACGGCGCGGGCTGGCGCTGGCCGGAGACGTCACGTTCGAACTGCCCGGAGGACGACGTGCGGCCCTGGCGGTGGCACGGGCGGAATCGGGCCTGAGCGCGGTCTTCTCCGACACGAGCGGCGGAAATGCGGGCGGCGACGGCCCCTCGTTCGGTTTCCGTTCCCTGGCCCTGCCCTCCCCCGACCCCCAGGGCCATACGGTCGCCGATTTCAACCGGGCGTATCTGCCTCCATGCGCGTTCGGCACAGGTTTCCTGTGCCCACTCCCCCCATCGGGCAACACCCTGCCCGTCAAGGTGCCCGCAGGCGAACGCCGAGTGCTGTGGGCGGAGCAGACCGACTGAGGGACATGGGCCGAGACCACCGACCGACGGATGCGGACTGAGCGCATCGGCCAAACGATGCGAGCGGATGCCTCCAACAGAGGGTTGAGATCGGTCCGCTGAGCGGTACGGACGGAGACCTCCAGCCGAGGAACGTGGATTGAGGACATAGACCGAAGAGTACGAACAGAGGCCTCCATGAGGGCATAGACCGAAGAGCGCGAACGGATGCCTCCAGCAGAGAGCCGTGGTCGGTGCGCTGAGCGGTGCGGACGAAAACCGCTGACGCAGGGACATGGGCTGAGAGCATCGGTCAACCAGATACCTCCGATAGAGGGTTGCGGTTGGTCCGCTGAGCAGTGCGGACAGAAACCGCTGACGCAAGAAGGTGGGCTGAGGGCATCGGTCAACCGGATGCCTCCAAGGGTTGCGGGTGGTCCGCCGATCGGTACGGACAGAAACCTCTGGCGTAGGGATGTGGATTGAGGGCATCGGCCGGATGGTGCGAACGGAGAGCATCCAGCAGAAAGCCGTGGTCGGTCTACTGAGCGGTGAGGACTGAGGCTGCTGGCGGAGAGACGTGGGCTGAGGGCACCGGCCCAACGGTGTGAGCGGATATCTCCAGCAGAGGGCTGCGGGCTGAGGACGTCGGCTGAGCGATGCGAGCGGAGGCCCTCCTGCGGAGAGTCGTGGTC